>JANOAM010000815.1:0-2128 GCA_031411215.1 Betaproteobacteria bacterium | reverse complement strand
GGGGATGTAGCCGTAGTTGCACGGGTAGTGCATGGACGTGCTCATGAAACGGTCCACAAACAAGGCCCCGCTGTCATGGTCGACCTCGTACTTGATGGGGTCGCCGTTCATCGGGATTTCAATGATGACGTTGAACTCGTCGGGCGCCTTGGCGCCGGGGGTCACGTTGTGCAGGCTCATGCGGGCTTTGAATAGAAGTTTGGGATTGGTGTCAACCCTGATTCTAGGAGCCTGGCTTGCCACGTCCTGACGCTGCGCAGACTCCGCTGGCAAACCCCATGCTGCGCTGCAGGAGGCTTCCCGTAGGATGCCCGCGCGCTGACCGTCGGCCAGCCTGCCCGTCTTTCACGGGCGCAGTCCATCAGAAGATCTGTTCTCGAGTAAGGAGCGTCTTTCATGTCCACCACCACAGCGCTGTATATGGCGCTGGCGTGCGGCCTAGCCGCCGTCGTCTATGGCTTCGTGCAACGAAGCTGGATCCTGGCGCAAGACGCCGGCAACGCTCGCATGCAGGAAATCTCCGGCGCCATCCAGCAGGGTGCGGCCGCCTATCTGGCGCGTCAGTACCGCACGATCGCCATCGTCGGCGTCGTGCTGGCGGTGCTGATCTTCGTCTTCCTGGACAGCAAGACCGCCATCGGATTCGTGCTCGGCGCGGTGCTGTCTGGCGCCTGCGGCTTCATCGGCATGAACATCTCGGTGCGCGCCAACGTGCGCACAGCGCAGGCCGCCACCAAGGGCATCGGCCCCGCGCTGGATGTGGCCTTCAAGGGCGGCGCCATCACCGGCATGCTGGTGGTGGGTCTGGGACTTATCGGCGTGGTGCTGTTCTTCTGGTGGAGCACCGGTGCGCAGATGCCCAGCGGTGACACGACGCTGTCGCAACTGCTCAAGCCCATGCTGGGCCTGGCCTTCGGCTCCTCGCTGATCTCGATATTCGCTCGCCTGGGCGGTGGCATTTTCCCCACGGGCGCCGACGTCGGCGCCGACCTGGTGGGCAAAGTCGAGGCCGGCATCCCTGAGGACGACCCGCGCAACCCGGCGGTGATCGCCGACAACGTGGGCGACAACGTTGGCGACTGTGCCGGCATGGCGGCCGACCTGTTCGAGACTTATGCGGTGACGCTGATCGCCACCATGGCGCTGGGCGCCATCATGGTCGTCAGCGCGCCGATGGCTGGTGTGATCTACCCGCTGGTGCTGGGCGCCGTTTCGATCATCGCGTCCATCATCGGCTGCTACTTCGTCAAGGCCAGCCCCGGCATGGTCAACGTCATGCCCGCGCTCTACCGCGGCCTGGCGGTGGCCGGCGTGCTGAGCCTGATCGCCTTCTACTTCGTCACCACGGCGGTGTTCCCGCAACCGATCACGCTGACCGGCGGCAAGACCGCCAGCGCGATGGGTCTGTTCGGTGCCTGCTTTGTCGGACTGGTGCTGACGGCTGCGCTGGTCTGGATCACCGAGTTCTACACCGGCACGCAGTACAGCCCGGTCAAGCACATCGCGCAGGCCTCGACCACCGGCCATGGCACCAACATCATCGCCGGCCTGGGCGTGAGCATGAAGTCCACGGCCTTCCCGGTGCTGCTGATCTGTGCCGCCATCTACGCCGCGTTCGCGCTGGCTGGCCTGTACGGCATTGCCGTGGCCGCCACCGCGATGCTGAGCATGGCCGGCATCGTGGTCGCGCTGGACGCCTACGGCCCCATCACCGACAACGCCGGTGGCATTGCCGAGATGGCCGAGCTGCCCAGCAGCGTGCGTGACATCACCGACCCGCTGGACGCCGTGGGCAATACCACCAAGGCCGTCACCAAGGGCTACGCCATCGGCTCCGCTGGCCTGGCTGCGCTGGTGCTGTTTGCCGACTACACACACTCGCTCGAAGGCCGCGGCATGAGCGTGGCGTTTGATTTGAGCGACCCGAAGGTCATCGTCGGCCTCTTCATTGGCGGCCTGATCCCCTACCTCTTCGGCGCCATGGCGATGGAAGCGGTGGGCCGCGCCGCCGGCTCTGTGGTGGTCGAAGTGCGGCGCCAGTTCCGCGAGATCAAGGGCATCATGGAAGGCACCGCCAAGCCCGAATACGGCGTGGCGGTCGACATGCTGACCAAGGCGGCCATCAAGG
>JANOAM010000814.1:0-2132 GCA_031411215.1 Betaproteobacteria bacterium | reverse complement strand
GGCCCTTGTTGTGTTTGTCGAGCGAAGCGCTGGGCAGCATGCCGATGCTGCCCGTGAGCATCGCCGCCTCATCGGACAGGATGTCCCCGAACATGTTGCCGGTGACGACCACGTCGAAAGCCTTAGGCGCCTTCACCAGCTGCATGGCCGCGTTGTCCACGTACATGTGCTGCAGTTCGATGTCGGGGTAGTGCGCGGCGTGCACCTCGGTGACCACGTCTTTCCAGAATTGGAAGGTCTCCAGCACGTTGGCCTTGTCCACGCTGGTGACCTTCTTGCTGCGCCGCCGCGCGGCCTGGAAGGCCACGTGCGCGATGCGCTCGATCTCCGGGCGGCTGTAGCGCATGGTGTCGAAGGCTTCCTCCGAACCGGGGAAGTGGCCGTCAGTCGCCGTGCGACGGCCGCGCGGCTGGCCGAAATAGATGTCGCCGGTCAGTTCGCGAATGATCAGGATGTCCAGGCCCGACACCAGTTCGGGCTTCAGCGAAGACGCGTCGGTCAGCTGTTCGTAGCACAGCGCCGGTCGCAAGTTTGCAAACAGGCCCAGGTGCTTGCGCAAGCCCAGGATGGCCTGTTCAGGCCGCAGCGAACGTTCCAGCTTGTCGAACTTCCAGTCGCCCACCGCGCCGAACAGGATGGCGTCGGCGTCCTTGGCCAGTTGCAGCGTGCTGTCGGGCAGCGGGTGGCCGTGGGCCTCGTAAGCGGCGCCGCCGACCAGGGCGGTTTCGGTCTCGAACTTCAGGTCCAGCACGTTCATCACGCGCACGGCCTGCTCGATGATTTCGGTGCCGATGCCGTCGCCCGGCAGGATGGCGATCTTCATGGTGCGTCCCTTGAATTCAAAGTTGTCGTTGCGCCAGCCAGGGCATGCGCGCCAGGCGTTCGGCCTCGAAGGCGCGGATCTTGTCGGCATGGCGCAGCGTCAGGCCGATGTCGTCATACCCGTTGACCAGGCAGTACTTGCGGAAGGGTTCGACGTCGAAAGGCAGTTCACTGCCGTCGGCTTTGATGACGACTTGCCGGGGCAAGTCGATGGCAAGCTGGTAGCCCGGGAAGGCGAACACCTCATCGAACAACTTCGCCACTTGCGAGGCCGGGAGCACGATGGGCAGGATGCCGTTCTTGTAGCAGTTGTTGAAGAAGATGTCGGCGTAGCTGGGCGCGATCAGCGCCTTGAAGCCGTACTGCTGCAAGGCCCAGGGCGCGTGTTCGCGGCTGCTGCCGCAACCGAAGTTGCTGCGCGCCAGCAAGACGGACGCGCCCTGGTAGCGCGGCTGGTTCAGCACGAAATCCGGGTTGGGCTTGCGCGACGTCGGGTCCTGCCCGGGCTCGCCCGGGTCCAGGTAGCGCCAGGCGTCGAAGAGGTTGGGGCCGAAGCCCGAACGCGCGATCGACTTCAGGAACTGCTTGGGAATCAGCGCGTCGGTGTCGACGTTGTCGCGGTCCATTGGCGCGACCAGGCCTTTGTGGAGGGTGAAGGCTTCCATGTGTGTTGCTCCTGATCAGCCCGTCATTCAAGAAATACGGCGCACGTCAACGAAATGGCCGTTCAGCGCCGCCGCTGCCGCCATCGCCGGGCTGACCAGATGGGTGCGGCCACCGGCGCCCTGCCGGCCTTCGAAGTTGCGGTTGCTGGTGCTGGCGCAGCGCTCGCCCGGTTCCAGCCTGTCGGCGTTCATCGCCAGGCACATGCTGCAGCCCGGTTCGCGCCATTCAAAACCGGCGGCCGTGAAGATGGTGTGCAGCCCTTCGGCTTCGGCTTGCGCCTTCACCTGCCCCGACCCCGGCACCACCATGGCCACCTTCACGTTGGCGGCCACGCGCTGACCGGCGCGCTTCACCACCGCCGCGGCCTCGCGCAGGTGTTCGATGCGGCTGTTGGTGCAAGAGCCGATGAAGACCTTGTCGATGCGGATGTCGGTGATGGGCTTGTTGGGCGTCAGGCCCATGTAGACCAGCGCACGCTCGATGGCGTCCCGCTTGATGGCGTCTTTCTCCTTGTCGGGATCGGGCACGCGGCCGTCCACCGGCAGGACCATCTCGGGGCTGGTGCCCCAGGTCACTTGCGGCTGGATCAGCGCCGCGTCCAGTTCCACCACGCTGTCGAAGTGCGCGCCGGGGTCGGACTGCAG
>JANOAM010000813.1:0-2575 GCA_031411215.1 Betaproteobacteria bacterium | reverse complement strand
ACGCGCCGCCGCCTGCACCGGCGCGGTGGCCTTGATCACCATGCTGGCCTTCGAAGCCCTGGCCGTGGCGGCCGCCATGCCCGCCGTGGCCGCCGCGCTGGACGGCATCCCGTACTACGCGCTGGCCTTTGGCGGCCCGCTGGCTGCGTCCGTGCCCGGCATGGTGCTGGCCGGCCGCTGGTGTGACCGCCACGGCGCCGTGCGCGCCACGGCCTGGGGTCTGGCCCTCTTCGCCGCCGGTCTGCTGGCTGCGGGCCTGGCGCCGAACATGGCGGTGCTGGTCGCCGGACGCGTGCTGCAGGGCCTGGGCGGCGGCATGCTGGGCGTGACGCTTTACGTGGGCATGGGCCAGGTCGTGCCGCCAGCTCTGCACCCGCGCCTGTTCAGCCTGTTTGCCACCGCCTGGGTGGTGCCGGGCCTGGTGGGGCCCACGCTGGCGGCCTGGCTGGTGGTGCACGTGGGCTGGCAGTCGGTCTTCCTGGTCGTGCTGGCCGTGCTGCCCGTGGCGGCGGCCCTGCTGCTGCCGGCGTTGGCGAAGTTGCCGCGCCCTGCCCCGCCTCCAGACCAGACGCCGTCCAAGGACCCGCGTCTGGGCTTTGCGTTGCTGGGCGCGGTGGGTGCCTTGCTGCTGCACGGCGCAGCCGGCAGCCACTGGCCCCTGCTGATGGCGGGCCTGGTGATGGCCTGGGCAGCCGCCTGGCGCCTGTTGCCGGCGGGCAGCCTGCGCGCGGCGCCCGGTCTGCCTTCGGTGATGGCCTTGCGCGGCCTGTTGGCGGCTGCCTTTGCCACCGCCGAAGTCTTCATGCCGCTGGCCCTGACACGCGACCACGGCTGGACTTTGCTGCAAGCCGGTTGGGCGTTGAGCACCGGCGCGCTGTTCTGGAGCCTGGGCAGCAGCCTGCAAGCGCGCTTGACGGAACCGGCGCAGCGCGAACGCGGCCTGCGGGCCGGCCTGGCCCTGGTCACCGCCGGCATCGCCTGCCTGGCCCTGACCTTGACGCTGTCACTGCCGGGCGTGCTGACCGCCGTCCTGACCGTCGCCAGCTGGGCGCTGTCCGGGCTGGGTGTGGGGCTGGCCTTTCCCATCCTGTCGGTGCAACTGCTCAAAGTCTCTGCGCCGGCAGAACAGGGGCGCAATTCGTCGGCACTGCAGCTGGCCGATGCGCTGACCACCACGGCGGCCCTGGCCGCAGCCGGCCTGCTGGCACAGCAGGCGCATGGCACGTCCTGGGTCATGGTGCTGGCCGCGCTGCTGGCCGGCACGGGCGCGCTGTGTGCGCGGCGGGTGTTTGCCGCCAGCCACTGAGGCCGCCCCTAGATCTGCACCCGCGTGCCCAACTCCACCACGGCGTTGTCCGGCAGGCGGAAGAACTCGGCCACACCGCCAGCCTGCCGGCTCATCGCGGCGAAGAGCTTTTCGCGCCACAGCGCCATGCCGCCGCCGGGTGTAGGCACCACGGTCTCGCGGCTCAGGAAGTAGGAGCTTTCAAACAGCGGCACGGGCAGGCCCTGCTGCGCGGCCAGTGACAGCGCCTTGGGCACGTCGGGTGCGTTCATGAAGCCGAAGTGCAGCGTCACGCGCCAGAAGCCGCGGCCCAGCGCCTGGACTTGCGTGCGTTCGGCCATGGGCACCCAGGGCCGGGGCTCGAACTTCACGCTGACGATGACGTTGCGCTCGTGCAGCACCTGGTTGTGCTTCAGGTTGTGCAACAAGGCCTGCGGCACCGTGCTGCTGTCGGCCGCCAGGTAGATGGCCGTGCGCGCGGCGCGGTGTATGCCCTGTGCAGAAAGGCCGTCGACAAAGCCCCGCAGGTCCAGCCCGTCGCTGTGGATGCTGTCCAGCAGCAGCGTGCGGCCGCGCCACCAGGTGCTCATCAGCAGGAAGATCACCAGGCCCAGCACCAGCGGGAACCAACCGCCGTCGAAGAACTTGATGGCGCAGCTGGCCACGAGCAGGATGTCCAGCGACGCGAAGAACAACGTCGCGCCCGCGGCCACCGGTGCAGGCAGGCGCCAACCTTCACGCACCACGAAGTAGGTCAGCACGGTGGTGATCAACATGGTCAGCGTCACCGCAATGCCGTAAGCCCCGGCCAGCGCCGTGGAGCTGCCGAATCCCACCACCGCCGCCACCACGCCCAGCATCAGGATGGTGTTGATGCGCGGCATGTAGATCTGCCCAGCCTCGCGCGCCGAGGTGTAGTGCACGGCCATGCGCGGCAGGAAACCCAGCTGCATGGCCTGCAGCGTCATCGAATAGGCACCCGAGATGACGGCCTGCGACGCGATGATGGCGGCCAGCGTGGCCAGCACCACGGCTGGCAACAGCAGCGCTTCGGGAAACATCCGGTAGAACGGGTTGTCCAACGCCGCCGGGCTGTGCATCAGCAATGCGCCCTGGCCCATGTAGTGCAAGGCCAGCGCGGGGAAGACCAGGCCCAGCCAGGCCAGTTGAATCGGCTTGCGGCCGAAGTGGCCCATGTCGGCGTAGAGCGCTTCCGCGCCGGTGAGCGCCAGCACGATGGCACCCACCGTGGCCAGCAGGTGCCAGCCGCGTTCGCCCAGGAACTGGGCC
>JANOAM010000812.1:0-4514 GCA_031411215.1 Betaproteobacteria bacterium | reverse complement strand
TGTTTGTGTTCGGCCATCAGGCCGCTGGGGTACTGCACCGGCATGGCGTAGCCGGCAAAGGGCACCATGCGGGCGCCCAGGCGGACGTGGAGTTCGTGCAGCGGGGTCTGGAGCAGGGCAACGTCGGACATGGAGGCGGTTTCCTGGCAAGGGCGCAACGGCAACACCAACTCAATGGTGCCACCCGGGGCCCTCGCTGTCCGCTTTACCTGAGAGATTCGGTGCTGCCGCGCCGCGTGCAAGACACATGGCCGACAGCCCTTGCCCCTTCGGTGGGCCAGAACCGTGGTTGCGGTGCGGGCCTCTCTCCAGTGAGGTTTGGAATCAGTCCTTTTGCCTGAGCGTTCGAGGGCCCGTTCGGGTTGGCCTCTGCGCCTTCGGCGGCCCCGCGAACGGGGCTCTCTCCTGATGGCCGGCAGTGTATCAGCGCGGTCCTGAGATGATCGGCTTTTGCACTGAACCTCACGCGCAGCACCATGGACAGAGCCCAAGCCTTCACCGACATCATGCAAGCCCACCGGTCCATCCGGTCCTACAAGAGCGACCCGCTGCCCGAAGGGCTGATCAACCCGCTGCTGGAAAACGCGCTGCATGGCACGTCCAGCAGCGGCAACCTGAACATGATCTCGGTGGTCAAGACGCAGGACGCGGCGCGCAAGGCGCACCTGTGCGAACTGCATGGCGGTCAGCCCATGGTGCTGCAGGCGCCGCTGCTGTTGACCTTCTGCGCCGACAGCTTCCGCACGCGCGAATGGCTGGCCTTGCGCGGGGCGCGGCCCGGCTTTGCCGACTTCGTGAGCTGGCATGTGGCGGGCTATGACGCGATGATCCTGGCGCAGACCGTGGCCCTGGCCTGTCAAAGCCATGGTCTGGGCATCTGCTACATGGGCACCACGCTGTTTGCGATGCGTGACATCGCCAGCTACCTGGAACTGCCGCCCAACTGCTTGCCCGTCACCACGCTGGTGGTGGGCTGGCCCGCGGAAGCGCCGGCCCAGCGCGACCGCCTGCCCGGCACCGCCTGGATCCATGAAGAGCGCTACACCCGCCCTACGCCGGCCGACATCGACTCAGGTTTCGCCGACCGTGAACGCCGCGGCCGCGCGCGCTACATGGACAGCAGCCCCGAAATGGCCGCGCTGTGGAAGGACCACGGCATCACGTCGCTGGCGCAGTACTACACCAGCAAGATCAAGTACGACCCGGACCTGTTCGAAGGCTTCTCCAGCGACATGGAAGCCCTGCTGCGCGAGCGCGGCTTCCTGTGAGCCTGGGTCACTTCGGGGGCAGGCTGCGCAGGTAGGCGACCAGCGCGTCGAGGTCGGCCAGCGTCATGTTGGCGTAGTAGCTCATGCCCATGGGCGGCTTCAGGCGTTTGCCGTCGGGGCGTTGGCCGGTGGTGATGACTCGTCTGATGTCGTCGTCCGTCCAGGTGCCCAAGGCCGTGGGTGTCAGGTTGGTGGCCGTGCTCTCGCCCCAGGCGCCGCGGAACACGATGCCGCCGGCGCCCAGGCCGTTGACCATGTCGGCCGCGCCATCCGGGCCGGGCGCCGAGTGGCAATCCATGCAATGCCCCAGCGGCCCGGCCCGGTAGCGGCCGTACGCGACCTTGTTGCTGCGCGGCACGTCCGCCACCTTGCGCGGTGTCGGCCCGTAGGTGGTGGGCAGCGGTGCGCGGTAGTAGGACTTGGGCGCGATGTGCTTGACCGCCGGCACGCTGCGCAGGTAGGCCACGATGGCTCGCATGTCAGCGTCCGACACGTCGCGGTAGCCCGCAATGGGCATGGGCGGCCCGATCATGCTGTCATCGGGGCGGCGACCTTCACGCAGCGCGCGCACGATCTGCGCGTCGGTCCACTTGCCGATGCCCGTTTCCAGGTCCGGCGTGATGTTGGACGAGAAAGCCGTGAAGTGCTTGGCCGGGAAGTGCACGCCGCCAGCCAGGTCCATGCCCGGCAGCGGCCCTTGCGGTCCTTGTTGCGTGTGGCAGTTGCCGCAAGCTGCGATGCCCTGGACCAGGTAGCGGCCACGTTCTTCCAATGGGTTGGCCGCGCCGGCCGCGTGGGCGGTGGTGGCGAGAGCCAGGGCGCAGGCGAGCAGGGCATTCTTCATGGGGCGGGAGTATCGCCAATCGGCCCAGCCGCGGCCTCACCCATAGGCCGTAGGCCCGCCGCTACCATGCAGCCATGGACGACGACATCAGCAGCCTACGGCGCATCCTGAAGACCTGCCGCACGATTGCCGTGGTGGGCCTGTCGGCGGAATGGCACCGGCCCAGCTACTTTGCCGCCAAGTACATGCAGCAGCACGGCTACCGCATCGTGCCGGTGAACCCGCGCTACGACAGCGTGCTGGGTGAGACCTGCTACCCCGCGCTGGACGCCGTTCCGTTTGCCGTCGACATGGTGGACGTGTTCCGCAAGCCGGCCGACGTGCTGCCCATCGCGCAGCAGGCCGTGGCCATTGGCGCCAAGTGCCTGTGGCAGCAACTGGGCGTGGTCAACCTGGAGGCCGATGCGCTGGCGCGCGCCGCGGGCCTGGATTCGGTGATGAACCGCTGCGTGAAGATTGAACATGCGCGGCTTTTTGGCGGCCTCAATTGGGCGGGCGTCAACACCCAAGTGATCTCGGCCCGGAGGCCCGTCTGATGAACCCCCAAGCTCACTTCGTTCGCTGCCCCCCGAGGGGGCGCTCAACGCCCTTGGGGCGGCCCGGCGGGCGTTGTGGCTGACCGCATCTTCAAACAAGAGACCCTGGCCATCCACGCGGGCCAGATCCCCGATGCGGCCACGGGCGCCCGTGCGTTGCCCATCTACCAGACCACCAGCTTCGTCTTTGACAGCGCAGAACACGCGGCGGCGCTGTTCAACCTGCAGACCTTCGGCAACGTCTACAGCCGCCTGTCCAACCCCACGGTGGCTGCACTGGAAGAGCGTGTGGCGGCGCTGGAAGGCGCGCGCGCCGCGGTGGCCACCGCGTCCGGCATGGCGGCGGAGTCGCTGGCCCTGACGACGTTGTTGCAGGCCGGTGACCACGTGGTGGCGGCCGGTGCGTTGTACGGCGGCACCGTCACCATGCTGGCGGTGAGCCTGAAGAAGTTCGGCATCGACACGACTTTTGTTGACGCGACCAAGCCCGAGGCCTTCGCCGCCGCCATCCGCCCCAACACGCGTGCCATCTTCGCGGAAACGCTGGGCAACCCCAGCCTGGTGGTGCTGGACATCGCGGCCGTGGCCGACGTGGCGCATGCACATGGCCTGCCGCTGATCGTTGACAACACGGTGCCCAGCCCCGCCTTGTGCAACCCGGTGGCCTTGGGTGCCGACGTGGTGGTGCACAGCGCCACCAAGTACCTGGCCGGCCACGGCACCACGCTGGCCGGCCTGGTGGTGGAAGGCGGGAAATTCCCCTGGGACAACGGCAAGTTCCCGGGCATGACCGATCCCAGTCCCGGTTACCACGGCGTGCGGTTCTTCGAAACCTTCGGCGACTTCGCCTTCACCATGCGCTGCCGCATGGAGGGCCTGCGGGTGCACGGCGCGGCGCTGCAACCCACGGCGGCCTGGCAGGTGCTGCAGGGTGTGGAGACGCTGCCGCTGCGCATGGAGCGGCATTGCGCCAATGCGCTGGCGGTGGCGAAGTTCTTGCGGGCCGACCCGCGGGTGAGCTTTGTCAACTATCCCGGCTTGCCGGAGCATCCCCAGCATGCGCTGCTGCAGCGCCAGATGCGGGGTGCGTCAGGGCTCCTGGCCTTTGGCGTGAAGGGCGGCGCAGCCGCGGGTGTGGAGTTCATCGAGAGTGCGCAGTTCATGAGCCACCTGGTGAACATCGGTGACACACGGACGTTGATCAACCACCCGGCGAGCACGACGCACCGGCAGTTGTCGGATGAGCAGCAGCTGGCGGCGGGGGTGTTGCCGGACATGGTGCGCATATCCGTGGGGCTGGAGCACATTGATGACATCTTGTGGGATGTCGACCAGGCGCTTGGTGCTGCTGTGGGCTGACAGCGCAGCCGGGGGGGTCGGCCCCGGGGCCGACTCACTTTCTTTGCTGGTGCAAAGAAAGTAAGCAAAGAAAGCACCTTGGGGAACTTGCGGTGGTAGCCGTAGACATCGGTCGCTGCGCTCCGGCCGGTGAAGTGCGGTGTTCTCGCAAAGTATTGCTCGCCAGGGCGCTCAGCACAGGAAAGAGCAGACCGAAGAACGCCGCGCTCGGCACCGGTAGGACAGAGAGCCATTCGCGCGCTGCCGTGTGGCCACGTCAGACCCGTAGCCCCGCGAGAGTGACAAGGCGCATGAGCCGCTGCGCACTGCGCCCAGCGCCCTGTCGAGCAAGGCTTTGCGAGACCCCGCGTGGCACCGGCCGGAGCGCAGCGACCGATCCCTACGCCAACCACTGCATGCCAAGGTGCTTTCTTTGCTTCCTTTCTTTGCACCAGCAAAGAAAGGGAGTCGCCCCCGGGGGCGAGACCCCGGCAGCAATGTCAGCCGTACCATGCACCCCGCAAGGAG
>JANOAM010000811.1:0-1927 GCA_031411215.1 Betaproteobacteria bacterium | reverse complement strand
CCGACGCCACCGGGACACTGACCATACTGCACGAGATCAGTTTCGTGCTGGGCGCCCGGGAATCGGTGGCCATCGTGGGGGCATCGGGTTCAGGCAAGAGCACGCTGCTGTCCATCCTGGCCGGGCTGGACACGCCCAGCACCGGCACCGTGGTGCTGGCGGGCACGGACCTGTTTGCCCTGGACGAGGACGCTCGCGCCGAAGTCCGATCACGCCAGGTCGGTTTTGTGTTCCAGAGCTTCCAGCTGCTGGGCAACCTGACGGCGCTGGAAAACGTCATGCTGCCGCTGGAACTGAAGGGCCGCAACGACGCGCGCAGCGCCGCCACGGACATGCTCAAGCGTGTGGGCCTGGGCGAACGCCTGGGCCACTACCCGAAGGTGCTGTCCGGTGGCGAACAGCAGCGTGTGGCGCTGGCCCGCGCCTTCGTCATGCGCCCGGCCCTGCTGCTGGCGGATGAGCCCACCGGCAGCCTGGACTTCGCCACCGGTGCCACGGTGATGGACTTGATGTTCGACATGAACCGCGAAGCGGGCACCACGTTGGTCCTGGTCACCCACGACCCGGCCATTGCAGCGCGCTGCGAGCGCCAGTTGAAGATGGAAGCCGGCCAGCTGAGCGAAGCCTGATCAGACTGCCGTTTGAGCGCGCGGCAACGCGTCCAGCCGCTTGTGCATGGCGGCAAACCACAGCGGCGGCACGGCGGCCAGGTAAATGCAGCCCGCGTAACCGGTGGGCAATTGCGGCCCGGGCAAGGGCTCCAGTTCCGCATATGGCTTCCAGGCATGCATATGGTGGTCTGAATGGCGCTGCAGGTTGGCCACCATGGCGTTGGTCAGCAGGTGGTCGGCATTCCAGGCGTGCATCAGGCCGAAGGGCTCGGGCCGGCCCCCGTGAACCTTGCGCTGCAGGCCATAGTGCTCCACGTAGTTGATGGCTTCCAGCAAGAAGATCGCATAGGCCGACTGCACCAGCCAGAACAGCAATGCCACAGGCCCGAGCCACAGGCTCACCGCCACAACGCACAGCGCTTGCGCCAGGCTGGCCCAAAGCAGCGGGCTGCGCGACCAGCCGCGCTTGAATTGCCGCAACTGGGCGGCTTCCAAGGCCCACGCGCTGCGCCAGCCGCCGGCCAAGGTGCGCGGCAGAAAGCGCCAGAGGCTCTCGCCGCGCCGGGCGCTCGCGGGGTCGCCCCAGGTGGCGGCCCGCGGGTGATGTCCACGGTAGTGCTCCACCATGAAGTGCGCGTAGTTGACGCTGGCCATCAGCAGCCAGCCCAGCGCCCGGTCCACGCGTGACCGGGAATGCCCCAGCTCATGGGCGAAGGTGATGCCCTGGCTGCCACAGACGCCGCCCGCGGCCAGACCCAGCAGAGCTGCCTCGGCCGCACCATGGCCACGGGTACTCACCAGCCACAAGCCCAGGCCCAGAAGGCCCAACTGCAACGGCACGTGGCCGCGAATGAAGGCCCGGTGCCAGCCGGACTGCGGCGTGGCCGGCGGCGAGTGCCGCAGCCCAGGCACACATTCGGCCAGGGCCAGCACCAACTGCGTGGCCGCCATCGTGGCCCAGGCGGCCCATGGCGCGTGCCAGGCGGCCACGGCAACCGCCGACAAAAACACCCAAGGCAGGGCAAATCGGAACTTCAGGGTTTCGGCCACCGCCCATGATGTCTCGTGGTGCCGCTCGGGTGCTCCGGGATAATCCCGGGCATGAACCCGTTGCTGGCGCGACTGCACCCCTACCCCTTCGAACGCTGGCGCGAACTGACGCGCGGCATCACGCCTTCCCCGGCGCACACGGCCATCAGCCTGGGCATTGGCGAACCCAAGCACGCCACTCCGGCATTGATCGAAGCAGCGCTGGTGAAGGGCTTCCCGGGTTTGTCCGCCTACCCGGCCACGCTGGGTGAACCGGCCTTGCGCGA
>JANOAM010000810.1:0-2527 GCA_031411215.1 Betaproteobacteria bacterium | reverse complement strand
GGCTTCACCGGTGTCTTCATGGGCCTCTTCGCCACCCAGGGTGCGTCCCCGCTGACCGCGCCCGCAGCCGACTACGCCTGGGTCGATTTCGAAAGTGCCTTCGAAAGCAAAGGACCCTAGAGAAAACCATGCTTTGACATTTTGCGATGCGTCCTACACTGAAATGGTTGCGCTACCTTTTCTTGGTAGCAAAGCAGCAAAACAACCATCCCGCAAGCGGTCTTCGAGCCGCATGAACAGGAGACAACTCATGCATGCAGCCTCTGTGCGGCGCGCCCGCCGGTCCACCGCGGGACGCCAGGTCCTCTTTGCCACCACCGCCCTGGCGGGCCTGATCAGCCAGGCCTTCGCGCAGCAGGCGGCACCCGCGCCTGAGACATCGCAGACAGTCACGGTCACCGGCTACCGCGGGTCCCTGGCGCAGTCGGCCACCGCCAAGCGCGAGGCCATCGGCCTGTCCGAAACCATCGTGGCGGAAGAGATGGGCAAGTTCCCGGACGCCAACATCGCTGAATCGCTGGCCCGCATGCCGGGCGTGACGGTGGGCCGTGAAATCACCGGTGAAGGCCTGCAGATCCAGATCCGCGGCCTGGGCAGCAGCTTCACGCGCATCCTGATGAATGGCGCGCCGGTCGCATCCGCCTCCACCGGCCGTACCGACAACCAGAGCGCCAATCGCGAAGTCGACCTGGACTTCCTGCCGACCGAACTGTTCACCAAGTTGACCGTCAGCAAGAGCCCCACGGCCAGCATGCTGGAAGGCGGCGCGGCAGGTGTGGTGGACATGCGCACGGCACGTCCCTTCGACAAGCGCGGCACACGCGGCAGCTTCAACATCCAGGCCGTGAAGAATGAACCGGCCGACAAGGTGGGTACCAAGGGCTCGGCCCTGGGCAGCGTGACCTTCGGCAACAGCTTTGGCGTGCTGGCCGGCCTGTCCTGGTCGCAGAACAAGGTGAAAACCACCGGCTTTGAAACCATCGGCTGGACCAACGCCAACCTGTCGGCGACGCAGTCCACGTCCACCACACGCAACAGCACCGGCGGCGGCAACTGGACGATTCCGGCCACCGTGCCGGCCAATGCCGGCAACGGGCTGACCACGGGTGCCACCATCGACCAGGCGCTGCTGCTGTCGCTGAACCCCGGCGCCAACATCGGCCAGATCGACAACGGCATCATTCCGCGCCTGGGCCGCCAGATGGTGGCTGAGGGCAGCCGCGACCGCGTCAATGGCATCCTGAGCCTGGAATGGCGGCCGACCGACAACCTGGACTTCTACCTGGACACGGTGGTCGGCAAGAAGCGCAACAAGATCGAACGCTCGGACATCAACTGGGTCGGTCGCAACGGCTCGGCGGTGCCGATCAACCTGCAGTTCGACCGTGCCGATTGCACCAACGGCTGCGTCGTCACCAAGGGCACGTTTGCCAACGCCCAGTTCTTCCTGGAATACCGGCCCTACGACGAAAAGACCACCTTCACCGGCGTCAACCCGGGCTTTGAATACCGCATCAGCGACACCCTGACGCTGGACGGCCAGGCCAACCTCACCAAGAGCAAGTTCCACCGTGAGTCCCCCACGGTGCTGCTGATCACACCGGGCAGCTCGGGCTTCACGGTGGACTACGACAACAGTTCCGGCACGCCTGTCATCAACACCAACCGCAGCCTCAACGACCCGGCCAACTTCGGCTGGGCCGGTGGCCGGCTCAACATCCAGGAAGAAAAGCGCGAATCCGAAACCAAGGGCTTCCGCTTCAACCTGTCCTGGGGCGACAAGAAGTTCGGCATCAAGGCCGGCGGCGCCTACGACGATGTGTCCCGCCGCATCACATCGCTCAACAACGACGCCGGCTGGCAGAACGCCGTCTGCGGCAACCAGCTGAGCGCCTTCCTGCCGGGCCCCAACACCACCAACCCCGGTGGTTGCAATGGCGCCAACACACCGGGGCCCACCGCTGCGTATCCGGGTTATGGCTCGGGCTACACGGCGGGTGCCACCCCGGGCAGCCTGCAGTTCCTGGGTTCGCTGATCCCGCAGGCCAGCCTGGCCGGCTACCTCTCACCCAACAGCCGCGGCTTTGTGGCGCTGGACTGGGACCGCTTCCGCGCGGCTTCGCAATACGACTCGTATCACAACAACGCCTTGACGGTGACGGGCAGCACCAACACCGGCACCAACCCTGGCTTCATCCAGGAAAAGGTCACTGGCTTCTACGTTGAAGCCAACGGCCGCCTGCAATTGCTGGACAACCTGCTGCGCTACAACGTGGGCCTGCGCCACGCGGAAACCAAGCAGATCTTCGGCACCCTGATCAGCACCGCCGACCCGCGCAACGCCGCGCAGAACGGCAACCCTGCGCTGGCCGACGGCGCGCGTTTCCCCAACGTCATCACCGAAGAGCTGTCGCCCACCAAGTACAGCAACAACCTGCCTTCGGCGTCGGTGGCCTACAACCTGTCGCCCACGGTCGTGTCGCGGCTGTCGGTGTCCAAGTCGATGACACGCCCCAACCCGCAGGAC
>JANOAM010000809.1:0-3041 GCA_031411215.1 Betaproteobacteria bacterium | reverse complement strand
CGTGTCAGTGCGCTGACGCGCGACTTGAGCGAACTGCTGCCCGACATCGCACCACGCTTGAAGAGCCAGCTGCGCAGCCCACGCAGCCCGCAAACCCAGCGCCTGGCCTTTCACCCGCCCTGCACGCTGCAGCACGGGCAGCAACTGCGTGGTGGTGTGGAAACGCACCTGGCCGATCTGGGCTTTGAGGTCAGCGTGGCCACGAGTGAAAGCCACCTGTGCTGCGGCAGCGCCGGCACCTACAGCGTGCTGCAACCAGAGCTGGCCACCCAATTGCGTGACCGCAAGCTGGGCCATCTGGCACCGCTGGAGCCGCAGACCATCGTCAGCGCCAACATCGGCTGCATCCAGCACTTGCAAAGCGGCACGACAATACCGGTGCGCCACTGGGTCGAAGTCCTCGACGACGCCTTAACGTGAGCCCCCACGCTCGCTGTCGCTCGCTGCCCCCCCGAGGGGGCGCAGGCGACGGCCCGGCAAAGCCGGATCCGTGCCTGACCTTGATTCGGTGCCGCTGAACTGCAGCACCAGAGGGGCTCAGTTTCGGGCTTTCTGAGTCGTCGGCCTGCCTAGACTGACAGGCACCGGAACCCCGTCCGCGCGCGCGCGGCCCACGTGCCCGACACGCCTGCTCTCAACCTGCCCACGCTTGCCGCGCACCGCCACCAGGTGCGCATAGGCGAGGCGCTGCCTTTTGGCATCTGCGACGCCGAAGGGCGGTTGCTGCTGGCGCGTGGGCAGATGATCGATTCCATCGCCCAGTTTGACGGCCTGCTGGAGCGCGGCGCCTACATCTTCCGCGACCTGGCTGCTGAAGCGACCGAGCGGGTCGCGCGGGCCTTGCTCAGCCAGCTGCCGGCGTTGTGGGCTGAGAGCGCCGAGCAGGTGGCACGCCTGCTGCGCGCCACGGTGGACCCGGCGTACCACCGCAACGTGGAGATCGTGGCCCAGCCCGTGCTGGCCCTGGTGCAACGCGACCCGGACCTGGCCATCTACCAGGTGGTGCGCACCGACGACGGCGCCATGCAGCCCCACGCCAGCCGCCACGCCCTGCACGCCGCCATTGCCAGCCACCTGGGCGCCCTGCGTCTGGGCTGGGGTGTGGACACGGGCGGGCTGCTGTTCCGCGCCGCGCTGACCATGAACCTGGCCATGGCCGAGTTGCAGAACCGCCTGGCGCAGCAGGTGTCACCACCCAGCACGCAGCAGCGCCAGGCCATCCATGACCACCCCTCGCGCGGCGCCGCGTTGCTGGAAGCCGGCGGCGTGACCAACCCGGACTGGCTGGCCGCCGTGGCCCGCCACCATGAGAAGCCCGACGGCAGCGGCTACCCGCACGGCCTGACCGATGTGGGTGAACTGGCCTTGCTGCTGAACCAGTCCGACGAGTTCACCGACAGGTTTGGCCCGCGCGCCGGGCGGCCCGGTCTGGCGCCTGACGTGGCCGTGCGCGAGTTCTTCCAGTCCGACCCGAAGAACCCGATGACGGCGGCCATCGTCAAGGAATTCGGCCTCTACCCGCCGGGTGTGGCGGTGCGGCTGAAGACCGGTGAGCTGGGCATCGTGATGCGCCGCGGCGAGAAGGCCAACGCGCCCATCGTGGCCGCGGTGATGGCCCGCAACGGCGACGCCCTGGCGGCACCACAGCGGCGCGACACGGCCGACCCGGCGCTGGCCGTGGTGGCGGTGGTGCCGTTGGCGTCGGTGCGGGTGCGCCTGCCGGTGGACAGGCTGGCGCAGATCTGCGCGGTGTAGCTCTGGAGCGGCCTGTGCGCAGTCAGGCCGGGTGCGCTGCCGGTGGCCCGCCGCGCAGCGCCATCCAGACACCCGCCATGAGCAAGGCGATGCCCGCCAGCGTCAGCGCGCCGGGCACCTGGCCGCGCCACAGGAAGGCGTAGGCCAGCGCGGCCAGGGTTTCGAAGACGATCAGCTGCCCGGCTAGCGCGGGCGGCAGGCGCTGGCTGGCTTCGTTCCAGCACAGCGTGCCCAACCAGGACGCGAACAGGCCAATGGCCAGCATCAGCCCCAGGAAGGCCCAGGGACGCGGGCCCAGCGGGAGCTGCAGCGGGGCGGCGTCCGTGCCCAGCCAGAACCACAGCAGCATCGCGGCATAGCCCAGCAGCGCCAGCGGCAAGGTCGCCACGCCCTGCGCCGTGGCCCAGGCGGTGGGAGAACGGTCTGCGTGTGCTCGCAGCCAGTCGGCATTGCGGATGGGGTACCAGGTCCAGCAGACCACCGCCACCACGGCCAGCAGGGCACCCAGCGCATGGCGGCCCAAGTCCAGCCCGCCAGCAGCCTGCAGGTGCTGCAACTCGGCCTGGTTGACGCAGGCGATGCCGGCAGCGATGAGCAGCAGCGAAGGCATCAACCGCGCCCAGGGCAGGCGCCCGTCACGCGCACGCACAGCAGCCGAACCACGCAGGTTGGACGTGATGGCAATCACCACGGGCAGGGTGCCGATGATCATGGTCGGCAGCGGCCCGCCCGCGCGCTGGATGGCGGCCGACAGGCACAGGTAGTACAGCAGGTTGCCGACAGCGGCCAGCTTCAGCGCTTCCAGCCAGTCGGCGCGCGTCAGTTCGGCCAGGCGGGTGCGGTCCATCCAGGCCAGTGGCAAGGCGATCAGGCCAAAGGCCAGGTAACGGCCCACGGTGAGCCAGCTGGCGGGGTATTCGGGCAGCATGGCCGGGGCCACGAAGACCAGACCCCACATCAGGCCGGCGGCCAGGGCGAAGAGGGTGCCGGAAACCAGGGCTTGGCGGTGCGCGGACATCGTCGGGGAACAGGGAAGGGCCCGTGAACGGCCGGTGCAGGTCCTGCAGACCCAAGGGAACACCTTGCAGCCCGGGATGATCGCACCTCGCGACAATGCCAGCTTCGCCCTTGCAGGGCTGCCCAGTCTTCAACCATGACTTCAGAACCGTCCTCGCGGCGTCCGCAGCGCGGCCTCCATCGTGTCGCCGCGGCCCTGTTGGCAGGCGCCACGGCGCTGAGTGCATGGGCCCAGCCCGCAGCGCCGGCGGCGGCGTCTGCACCCAATG
>JANOAM010000808.1:0-6218 GCA_031411215.1 Betaproteobacteria bacterium | reverse complement strand
GGTGGTGGTGATTGGCGCCAACCCCACGGTGAACCACCCGGTGGCCGCGACCTTCATCAAGAACGCGGTGAAGAACGGCACCAAGCTGATCGTCTGCGACCCACGCCGGTCTGACCTGTCGCGCATGGCGCACCGCTTCCTGCAGTTCAAGGCCGACACCGACGTGGCCATGCTCAACGCGATGATGAACGTCATCGTGACCGAGGGCCTGGTGGACGAGGCTTTCATCGCCAGCCGCACGGTGGGCTACGACGAGCTGCGTGCCAACGTGGCCGGCTACACGCCGGAACTGATGGCACCCATCTGCGGCATTGATGCAGACACGCTGCGCTATGTGGCGCGGCTGTACGCGCGGTCCAAGGGTTCCATGATCCTGTGGGGCATGGGCATCAGCCAGCACGTGCACGGCACGGACAATGCGCGCTGCCTGATCGCACTGGCGCTGATGACCGGCCAGATCGGGCGCCCCGGCACCGGCCTGCACCCGCTGCGTGGTCAGAACAACGTGCAAGGCGCGTCAGACGCGGGCTTGATCCCGATGATGTTCCCGGACTACCAGCATGTCAGCAAGCCCGAGGTGCGCGCGCGCTTTGAGTCGGCCTGGAAGCTGGCCCCCGGCACGTTGGACGACCAGGTTGGCCTGACCGTGGTGGAGGTGATGCACGCTGTTCTGCACGGCACCATCAAGGGCATGTACGTGCAGGGCGAAAACCCAGCCATGTCCGACCCTGACGCCAACCACGCACGTGAAGCGTTGGCCGCTTTGGACCACCTGGTGGTGCAGGACATCTTCCTGACCGAGACTGCGTATCTCGCCGACGTCATCCTGCCGGCCAGCGCCTTCCCGGAAAAGGACGGCAGCTTCACCAACACCGACCGCCTGGTGCAGATGGGCCGCCAGGCCGTGCCGCCGCCGGGCGATGCGCGCCAGGACCTGTGGATCATCGAGCAGATCGGCCAGCGCCTGGGCCTGCCCTGGAACTACGGCCACGTCAGCGAGGTGTTCGACGAGATGCGCCACACCATGCCCAGCATTGGTGGCATCACCTGGGACCGGCTGGAACGTGAACACGCCGTCACCTACCCCTGCGTGCAGGAAGGCGACCCGGGCGACCCGGTGGTCTTCATCGACGACTTCCCGCGTGAAGGCGGCAGGGCGCGTTTTGTGCCGGCCGACATCATCCCCGCCAACGAGCGGCCGGACGCCGAGTTCCCCATGGTGCTGATCACCGGCCGCCAGCTGGAACACTGGCACACCGGCAGCATGACGCGCCGCGCCAGCGTGCTGGACGCCATCGAGCCCGACCCGACCGCGCTGATCCACCCGCTGGACCTGTCAGCGATGGGCGCCAAGCCGGGCGACGTGGTCACCATTGAGTCACGCCGCGGCGGCGTCACGCTGTGGGCACGGGCCGACGAAGGCACCCCACGCGGCGCGGTGTTCGTGCCGTTTGCGTACTACGAGGCGGCGATCAACCGGCTCACCAACGCCGCGCTGGACCCCTACGCCAAGATCCCGGAGTTCAAGTACTGCGCGGTGCGGGTGAAGGCTGGCGGAGTGGCGCCGCAGGTCACCAGCTACGGCGGTGGCAGCATCTTGAGGGCGGCGACCGGAGATGTCGGATTTCTTGTCACTGCGCGCCCCTAGGCGTCGTCGGCGACAGCCAAGCGGCTGATTCGACCCCAGAAATTACTTCTGGCACGGTTCGTGATGGTTTTCACAGTTCCGGCGCGCCGGCATTGAACGGTGGCGGCCCTCCCGGTTGCCGCCAGCCTGCGCCTGAATGTGTCCATAGCCCACCGTTGCGAGGCCCTATGAAAAGATCTGTTTTCGCTTTCCCCTTCGCGTTGCTTTTGCTGGCCGCCGTGACGATGGCTCCGGCCTACGGCGCCCCTGTCGTCTATGCTGGATCGGGTGCCAATGCTGCATCCATCACTGCCGTGCGTGACCTGTTCAGGGCCGACGTTGGCGGGGGCACGGTCGCGGGCGCCAACGGTCTGTTTGGCGGTTTGCGGCGAGAGATCAACTGGGACGGAGTTCCCGACAACTTTGCAGCTCCAAACAACTTGCCGCTCAACTTCTTCAACGTCAATTCACCGCGCGGCGCCGTGTTTTCGACGCCGGGGACTGGTGTGGCGGTCAGCGCCGACAGCGTCAACGCCACCTCGACACCGGTCCGGTTCGACAACATCAACCCGACCTACTCGCAGGCCTTCCAGACCTTCAGCGCCGAGCGGCTGTTTGCGGCGATCGGCAGCAACGTGGTCGATGTGAATTTCTTCGCCGCAGGCACCAGCACCCCAGGCTCCACGTCGGCATTTGCATCGGTCTTCACCGACGTCGACCTCCTCGATACAACGTCGATTGAATACTTCGACGGCGCCGTCTCACTGGGAAGATTTGCAGTGCAGGTTGCCAACAACGGTCTGTCGTTCCTGGGCGTGCGTTTCGACGGTGGTGAGCGCATCACGCGCGTTCGCATCACCAGTGGCAACGCCGCGCTCGGGCCCAACGACGGCGGCAACGTCGACATCGTCGCCATGGACGACTTCATCTTTGCGGAAGTTCAGCGTGCGGTCCCCGAACCGTCAACCTGGCTGCTGATCGGCGCTGCGGCGTGGGGGCTGCGCAGGACCCGTCGGCGCGGCTGACCGCCGGATCACCGCCCCATCAAGGCCCGCACATGGGCCGCAGTCCCGCTGGCCAACCCCTGCAGGCTGTAGCCGCCTTCCAGCACCGACACCACGCGGCCGCCCGCCGATTCATCGGCGGCGGCCATCAGTTCGCGCGTGACCCAGTGGTAGTCGTCGTCGGTGAAGTTCAAGCCGCCCAGCGGGTCCAGGTGGTGGGCGTCAAAACCGGCCGAGATGATGATCAGGTCGGCCTTGAAAGCGCGCAACGCCGGCAGCAGTTCCGCTGACATGCGGCTGCGGAAAGTTTCGGAATCGCAACCGCGCGCCAGCGGCACGTTAACGATGTTGCCGGCCACACCTGACTCAGTGCGTGCCCCCGTGCCGGGGTAGAACGGCGCCTGGTGGCAGGAGCCGTAGAACAGGTCCGGATTGCGGTAGAACGAATGCTGGGTGCCGTTGCCGTGGTGCACGTCGAAGTCGATCACCGCCACACGCTTCAGGCCATGCGCCTGCTGGGCATGCACCGCGGCAATGGCCGCCTGGTTGAAGACACAGAAGCCCATGGCGCTGCCGGCTTCCGCATGGTGCCCGCAGGGGCGCGTGGCGCAGAAGACATTGGCGACCTCACGCGCCACCACGGCGTCCACACCCGCGCAGGCGGCGCCCACGCAGCGCATCACCGCTTCCCAGCTGCCGGGTGATATGACGGTGTCGCCACCGTCCAGCGCCTGGTAGCCGCTGTCGGGCAGCAGGGACTCCACCTCCTCGACATAGTCTGCGGTATGGATCAACCGCACCTGGTCGGTCGTGCCCATGGGCGCGTCGCGCCAGGCCAGGTCGGCAAACTCCGGGGCCTTTAGCGCTTCCAGCACCGCCACCAGCCGGGCGGGCGCTTCCGGGTGGCCTGGGCCCGGCACGTGGCCCAGACAGGCCTGATGGGTGTAGATCAGCGTGTCCATGTCGAACTCCTTCTGCGCGCTGCTGCGAACCTCAGGTGCGGTCTCAGGTGCTTTTCGACACGCTGATGGTCGGGAACTTGGCCGAGAAGTCCTTGGCCTTCTGCGCGACCTTCACGGCCACCAGCCGGGCCACGGACTTGTAGGTGGCCGCAATCTCGCCATCGGGGTCGGCCACCACGCTGGGCCGGCCGTTGTCGGCCTGCTCGCGTATCGACATGTTCAGCGGCAGCGCGCCCAGGTAGTCCACCTTATATTCCGCCGCCATCTTCTTGCCGCCATCAGCGCCGAAGATGTGTTCCGTGTGGCCGCAGTTGGGGCAGCAGTAGACGGCCATGTTTTCGACGATGCCGAGGATGGGCACACCCACCTTCTCGAACATCTTGAGGCCCTTCTTGGCGTCCAGCAGCGCAATGTCCTGCGGCGTGGTGACGATGATGGCGCCGGTCAGCGGCACACGCTGGCTCAGCGTCAGCGCGATGTCGCCGGTGCCCGGCGGCATGTCGACCAGCAGGTAGTCCAGGTCGCGCCAGTTGGTCTGGTTCAGCAGCTGGTCCAGCGCCTGCGTGGCCATGGGGCCGCGCCAGATCATGGCCTGGTCGGGCTCCACCATGAAGCCGATGCTCATGACCTGCACGCCGTAATTTTCCATCGGCTCTATGGTCTTGCCGTCGGCGCTTTCGGGGCGGCCGGACAGGCCCATCATGGTGGGCTGGCTGGGGCCGTAGATGTCGGCGTCCAGGATGCCCACGCTGGCGCCTTCGGCCGCCAGCGCCAGCGCCAGGTTCACGGTGGTGGTGCTCTTGCCCACGCCGCCCTTGCCGGAAGCCACGGCGATGATGTTGCGCACCTTGGGCATCAGCTGCACACCGCGCTGCACGGCGTGGCTGGTGATCCTGGTGAGGATTTCGACACTGACGTTGTCCACGCCCGCCACCTGGCGCGCCGCAGCCACCAGCTGCTTGCGCAGGGCCGCGTGCTGGCTCTTGGCGGGGTATCCCAGTTCGACCTGGAAGGCCACGTCACCGCCGTCGATGCGCAGGTTCTTCACGGCCTTGGTGCTGACGTGGTCCTTGCCGGTGTGGGGGTCGGTGACGGTCTTCAGCGCATCGAGCAGTGCGCTTTCGGTGACGGCTTGGGACATGGTCGGTCAGGCTCCAGAGGGCGGGCAGGTTCGGGCAAGGCGCGGCAGTCTAGCGGCTTGCAGCGGCCCCGGCCGCCAGCAGGGTCTGCGTCATTCCGTGCGGCGCACGGTGGGCGTCTTGTTCGCGCCTTCAATGTCCAGCACAAAACGGCCCAAAGCGCCGCGGCGGATCGTCACCTTGGGGCTCTTCAGGTTGTAGACGCCGCTGCTGCCGTCCACCACCTGCCAGACCTGCCCGTTGGCCAGGCGGATGCGCTCGTCCGGGCGCCAGCCTTCGAAGAGGCCGTCGTAGCGCGTCACGATCTCCTGCACACGGTCTGCGGGCGTGGGCAGGCCGAACTGGGCTTCCGGCACCGGGGCCGGGGCCGTCAAGGCCACAGGCGCGGCCACCGGTGTGGCAGGCCGCGCGACCGGTGCAGCTGCAGGCACAACCGGCACGGCGGGCAAGGGAATCGCGTCGTAGCAGGCCAGGCGGGCTGCGGTGTCGGCAAGGGCACGGCATTGACGCAAGGCGGCAGGGTCCTGCGCCTGCGCGGCTGTGGCCAGTGACAGGGTCAAAACAAAGGCGGTGGGCTTCATCACCCGGATGATGCCCAAAGACAGAAGCTCATCCGCGGGCCGCCTCCTAGAATCGACCCATGACCCGCAAGCTCTTCGTCACCACCGCACTGCCCTACGCCAACGCCGCTTTCCACATCGGCCACATGATGGAGTACATCCAGGCCGACGCCTGGGTGCGGTTGCAGCGCATGCTGGGGCATGAGGTGCACTTCGTCTGCGCCGACGACGCACATGGCGCGCCGATCATGATCGCCGCCGAAAAGGCGGGCCAGACGCCGCAGGAATTCGTCGCCGGCATCGCTGCCGGGCGCGCCCAGTTCCTGGACGGCTTCCACATCGCCTTCGACCACTGGCACAGCACCGACGCGCCCGAAAACCACGAACTGGCGCAGAGCATCTACAAGGCGCTGAAGGCCAACGACCTGATCGCCGTGCGTGTGGTCGAGCAGTTCTACGACCCCGAAAAGGGCATGTTCCTGCCCGACCGCTTCATCAAGGGCGAATGCCCCAACTGCGGCGCCAAAGACCAGTACGGCGACAACTGCGAGGTTTGCGGCGCGGTCTATGCGCCCACCGACCTGAAGAACCCACGGTCCGCCCTCACGGGTGCCACGCCGGTGCTGAAGAGCAGCGAGCACTTCTTCTTCAAGCTCAGCGACCCGCGCTGCGTCGAGTTCCTGGAAGCCTGGACGCAGGACGGCCGGCTGCAGCCCGAGGTCGCCAACAAGGTGCGCGAGTGGTTCAAGCGCGACACCTCCGAAGGTGGTGACGGCAAGGCCATCCTGGGCGACTGGGACATCAGCCGCGAGGCGCCCTACTTCGGCATCGAAATCCCCGACGCGCCGGGCAAGTACTTCTACGTCTGGCTCGACGCGCCCTGCGGCTACCTGGCCTCGCTGAAGGCGCGGCTGGACCAGCTCGGC
>JANOAM010000807.1:0-2767 GCA_031411215.1 Betaproteobacteria bacterium | reverse complement strand
GCTCGTCCGGCACGCCGGGCATGTTCGGCCCCAGCTGGGAGACCGGCCGCGTGGCGCTGGACGGCAAGACCATCGTCGTCAAGCTCAGCCAGTAAGAGCAAGAGGGCACACCATGCAACGCCGACACCTCCTGCAAGCCGCTGCTGGCGCGCTGGCCAGCGCCGCCGCCACACCGGGTTTCACCAAACCCGCCAGGGCCGCCGACTTCGCCGCCGCCGTGGCCTCGCAGCCGCTGCTGAAGCCCTTCCAGGGTGTCACCGACGCCAGCGGTGACGTGGACGGTGTGGCCGCCATCAAGGGCCGCTGGCCCGAAGAACTGCGTGGCCGCTTCTACCGCAACGGCCCGGCGCTGTACGAACGTGCCGGCGAGCGCTACCACCACTGGTTTGATGGCGACGGCATGGTGCAGCAGTTCACGCTGGACGGCCGCGGCGTGAGCCACCGCGGGCGCCTGGTGCGTACAAGCAAGCTGAAAGCCGAGCAGCAGGCGGGGCGCTTCCTGATGTCGGCGCTGGGCACGTCCATTGAGGGCGGCCCGCCGGGCGGCGGCCCGGATGCGTTCAACGTCGCCAACACCAACGCACTGGAACACGCAGGCCGCGTGCTGGCCCTGTGGGAAGGCGGTTCGGCCTACGGCCTGGACCCTGCCGACCTGTCCACGCAAGGCCCCGTCACCTGGCGAGCGGACTTGCAGCAAATGCCGTTTTCCGCCCACCCCAAGGTCGACGCTACCGACCACCTGTGGAACTTCGGCACGTCCGGCGCCGCGGTCGTGGCCTGGCATGTGGACCCGCAGGGCCGTCTGGCCAAGGTCCAGGTCGGCGAATCGCCCTACCCGGGTGGCATGGTGCACGACATGGCCGTGACGCCGCGCTACCTGGTGTTGCCGCTGCCACCGGTGTCTTTCGACTTCGCCAAGCCCGTGCCCGAAGGCCCGCGCCGCTTTGCCATGAAGCCGGGTGAGCCGCTGCGTGTGCTGGTGATGGAGAAGGACGACATCAGCCGCCGCCGTGTCTTTGAACTGCCGCCGGAAATGGTCTTCCGCGTCGGCAACGCGCACGAGACCGCGGACGGCCACATCGTGCTGAGTTACATCGGCGCACCCGACACCTGGTTCCTGGACCAGGCGGCCGTGGCGCTGATGGCTGCGCGTGCCGCACCCAACGGCCATGTCAGCCTGCGCACGGCCACGCTGGACATGAAGACCGGCCGCGCCACCCAGCAGACCTTGGCCGCCGAGGTGGAGTTTCCGCGCATGGACCCGCGGCGCATCGGCCTGCCCGCGCGCTTTCTGGTCACGGGCGCGGCCTGGCGGCCCGCGCCCGGCCGTGCGAATGCACTGCTGCACGGCGTGCAGATGGTGGACACCCAGACCGGCCGCACGCGCCGCTTCGACTACGGCGACCACATGGTGGTGGAAGAGCACATCGTCGTGCCCAAGCCCGGCAAGACAGGCGAGCTGGACGCGTGGCTGCTGGGCACCACCTTCGACGCCCGCCGCCAGGCCACGGTGCTGAATGTGCTGGACGCGGCGCGTGTGGAAGACGGGCCTGTCGCGCAGGCCGTGCTGCCCTACTTGCTGCCCCTGGGCTTCCACGGCAACTTCACCGCGGTGTAGGCGCTTTCCTGCTGCGCCTGCCGGGACCAGGCCTGTGCTGCTCGCCGTACGGGTGTACGGCTGCGCTGCTCGGCCTGGCCGCGACAGGCTCGCGACGGAAATCGCCCACACCGCGCGCGGCCACAATCGGCGAATGGCCACCGCAAAGACCGTCTACACCTGCCGCGAATGCGGTGGCACCAATGCCAAGTGGCTGGGCCAGTGCCCACACTGCAAGGCCTGGAACTCGCTGGATGAAACCGTGGCCGAGCCCGCGGGCCCGGCCAGCAGAAACACCCGCTTCCAGGCGCTGGCGCGCAGCCAGCCCGTGGCCACGCTGTCGGAGATCGAAGCTGCCGACGTGGCGCGCACGCCCACCGGCCAAGAGGAACTGGACCGTGTGCTGGGCGGCGGCATCGTCGAAGGCGCCGTGGTGCTGATCGGCGGCGACCCGGGCATCGGCAAGAGCACGCTGCTGCTGCAGGCGGTGGACGCGCTGTCGGCGCAGATGAAGGTGCTGTACGTCACCGGCGAAGAAAGCGGCGCGCAGATCGCGCTGCGGTCGCGGCGCCTGGGCCTGTCAGGCGCCAAGGTGCGTGTGCTGGCCGAGATCAACCTGGAAAAGATCATCGCCACGCTGGAGACCGAAGACCCGGCCTTCTGCGTCATCGACTCCATCCAGACCATTTACTCCGACCAGCTCACGTCCGCGCCCGGCAGCGTGGCCCAGGTGCGCGAATGTGCGGCGCAGCTGACGCGCGTGGCCAAGACCAGCGGCTGCACCATGGTGCTGGTGGGCCACGTCACCAAGGAAGGCGCTCTGGCAGGGCCGCGTGTGCTGGAACACATCGTCGACACGGTGCTCTACTTTGAAGGCGACACGCACAGCAGTTTCCGCCTGGTGCGCGCCATCAAGAACCGCTTTGGCGCGGTCAACGAGATCGGCGTCTTCGCGATGACCGAGAAGGGCTTGAAGGGCGTCAGCAATCCCAGCGCCATCTTCCTGTCCACCCACGCGGAGCCGGTCCCTGGCAGCTGCGTGCTGGTGACGCTGGAAGGCACACGGCCGCTGCTGGTGGAAATTCAAGCCTTGGTGGACAGCGGCGGGCCTTCACCGCGCCGATTGAGTGTCGGCCTGGACCGTGACCGCCTGGCCATGCTGCTGGCGGT
>JANOAM010000806.1:0-8380 GCA_031411215.1 Betaproteobacteria bacterium | reverse complement strand
CTGACCGAATTCGTCAAGGCCGGTGCGCCGGACGAAATCCTCTATGTCAGCAAGCCGCACATCGGCACCTTCCGCCTGGTCAGCATGATCGAGAAGATGCGTGCCGACATCGAAGCGCTGGGTGGCGAGATCCGCTTCCAGCAGCAGGTGACGGATGTGCTCATCGAAGACGGGCATGTTCGTGGCTTGGCGTTGGCCGACGGTGAACAGATCGTCGCCGATCATGTGGTGCTGGCCCTGGGCCACAGCGCACGCGACACCTTTGCGATGCTGCATGAGCGTGGTGTCTACATGGAAGCCAAGCCCTTCTCGGTGGGCTTCCGGGTTGAACACCCGCAGAGCATCATCGACCGCGCGCGCTTCGGCACGAGCGCCGGCAACCCCATTCTGGGCGCGGCCGACTACAAGCTGGTGCACCACGCCAAGAACGGCCGCAGCGCCTACAGCTTCTGCATGTGCCCCGGCGGCACGGTAGTGGCGGCCACGTCGGAAGTCGGGCGTGTCGTGACCAACGGCATGAGCCAGTACAGCCGCAACGAGCGCAACGCCAATGCCGGCATCGTGGTGGGCATCAACCCCGCGGACTACCGGCAAAGCCCCGGCGACGGCCCAGTGAACCCCTTGGACGGCATCGCCTTCCAACGCCAGTGGGAAAGCCGCGCTTTTGAGTTGGGCGGTGGCGGCTACATCGCACCGGGCCAGCTGGTGGGTGACTTCATCAAACGCCAGCGCTCCAGCGCCGTAGGTGAGGTGCTGCCGTCCTACACACCCGGTGTGCTGATGACCGACCTGGCCAACCCCAGGCAGCCCAGCCTGCTGGTCTATGTGCTGGACGCCATACGCGAGGCCCTGCCGGCCTTTGACCGCCAGATCAAGGGCTTCGCCCAACGCGATGCTGTGTTGACCGGCGTGGAGACCCGCACGTCCAGCCCGCTGCGCCTGACCCGTGGCAAGGACTGGCAGAGCCTCAACACCAAGGGCCTGTACCCGGCCGGTGAAGGTGCGGGTTATGCGGGCGGCATCATGAGCGCGGCAGTCGATGGCATCGAAGTGGCCGAGGCCCTGGGGCGTTCGCTGCTGCAGGGCCAGCCGAACAAGCCCTGACGGTCAAACCGGCGCAACGGGCTATCGTGCGGCGATCCCATTGCAACAGGAGTTCCCGCGCATGAGTTTTCGCCCCCTTGTGACCACGGTGGTGGCCGCCGTTCTGAGCCTGTCGGCCTTGTCCGCAGCGCATGCCCAGTCCCCCGCCACCGTGCAGGCCAAGGTGGCTGAACATGTGCAGCCGCTGCTGGGCACGCTGAAGGAACTGGTCTCCATCGAATCAGGCAGCCGTGACCTGGAAGGTCTGGCCAAGATCGCCGGCGTGGTGGCGGAACGGCTCAAGGCTGCGGGCATGACAGTGCAGGTGCTGCCGGCCAAGGCGCCGGACTTCCACCCGCAATTGAAGGGCGCCACCGTGGGCTCCATGGTCTATGCCACTCGCACGGGAACCGGCAAGCGCAAGGTGCTACTGATCGCGCACATGGACACCGTCTACACCAAGGGCATGGGCGCCAAGCAGCCCTTCCGTGTGGAAGGCGACAAGGCCTGGGGTCTGGGCATTTCCGACGACAAGGGTGGTGTGGCCCTGGCCTTGCACACGGCGCAGTTGCTGGACCAGCTGGGCTTCAAGGACTATGCGCAGCTCGGCGTGCTGATCAACGCCGACGAGGAGATCGGCTCGCCGGGTTCCGGCGCGTTCATCTCCCAGCTCGGCAGTGAATACGACGCTGTCTTCAGCTTCGAAGGCGCGGGCTTCCAGGAAGACTATGTGCGCCTGGCCACCAGCAGCATCGCCATCGTCGAGATGAAGGTCACCGGCAAGGCCAGTCACGCCGGCAGCAGCCCGGAACGGGGCCGCAATGCGCTGTACGAGATGTCGCACCAGATCCTGAAGAGCCGCAACTTCGGTGACCCCGACAAGGGCCTGAAGATCAACTGGACCGTGGCCAACAGCGGCGAGACGCGCAACGTCATCCCGGCCAGCGCGCAGGCCGTGGCGGATGTGCGCTCACTCACCAACGAGGACCTGGACCTGATGGAAAAGCAGCTCCGCGAATCCATCAAGGACAAGCTGATTCCTGACACGACGATCGAGATCAACTTCTATCGCAGCCGCCCGGCCTTTGTGGCCAATGCCGTGTCGCGCACGCTGGCCCAGCACGCGCAGAAGGTCTACAAGGAACTGGGCAGGCAGCTGGGTGTGCGCGACCGCACCACCGGCGGCGGCACCGACGCGGCTTTTGCCGGCCTGCGGCCCAAGGGCGGTGTGCTGGAAAGTTTTGGCCTGCGTGGTTACGGCTCGCATTCCAACGACGACGAATACATCTTCATCGACGCCATTGCACCGCGGCTGTACCTGAGCACACGCATGGTGATGGACGCAGGCAGCGGCGCCATCAGCTGGTAGACCGGCGCAGATCGGCTGGGGGTGCGCCTCAGCGGCTGGTCTGCGCCATCAGGTGCAACACCGCGTCGGGCACGGCGCGGCTGAGTTCGTCGCACTGGGCGGGGTCGTCCAGATCGGCGTCTGATTCGGGCTGTTCGACACCGTCCAGGCCACCGCCCAGCGTCAGCAGCGGGGCCACCTCGGGCGTGGACCAGAGGCCGTCCCAGGCGCTGGGCACCAGGTCCACGGCCTGCAGGAAGCCCATGCACCACTCGCGCGCGTCGGCCCATTCATCGGGGCCCTGTTCGGCGATGCTGAAGATGGGCTCCCAGCCGTCAGGCGCTTCGTGCAGCACCTGGCTGATGTGGCGCAGGTGGCGCAGCGCGAACAACACGGTGTTCTTGCGTTGGCGTTTGGTGGCGAAGGGCGCGGCGTCGTCAGCACCTGCCGTGTCACCGCCCCAGACCAGCGGCAGCCATTCGGCCGTGGGCAGTGCGCGCAGGGCCGACGGGCCCATGGCGAAGGCGCTCAGGAAGCCATCGAAGCCGTCCAGGCTCATGGCGCCGTCGGCGGGCAAGCGCTGCAGCAGCATGTCCAGGGCGGCGATTTCTTCCGGCGCCAGCGGCGTGACGGGGGACTGCGGGTCGTAGGTGGGGTAGTGCACGGGGCGTGGCTCGGGCTCGGTTCAAGACCGCAGAGTGTCGCGCATCGGCTGCTTGGTCCCATGGCGGTGCCGGGTGCGCAGCAAGTCCGCGGCATTTGCCACACCTCACCCCCCGGTCTGGAGGGTGTGGCGGGCTGGCGACCTTGATCTCCACTGGATACCCTGGCCAGGCGCCCACCACCGGGTTGCGGGAGCGAGTCATGCGCAAGACCCTGCAGGCAGCATCCTCCTGGCTGGGCCGCGGCCTGGCGGTGACCTCGGCCCTGGCCGGCGCGTCCGCGATGGCCAGTCTCGTGGCCAACGGTTCGTTCGAGAACACCACGCCGAACATCAGCGCCACCACACCCTGGTCCTGCCCGAGCACGGCTCCCTGCATCGTCGACGACTGGTCGCTGGCCGGCGCGCCCAACCTCTATGGGCAGATGGTCGTGCACCCCAGCTTCGTCACCAACGGCTACCTGTTCCCTGCCAACTACTTTTACCTGGGCTCGCAGCAGGTGGGCATCGCAGGCACGCTGCCTTTGAGTCCCGACGGCGGCAACTTCATCTTCTCTGACGCCGATTTCCAGAATTCGCCGATCGACCAGCTGATCACCGGCCTGACGCCGGGCGCGCTGTACCTGCTGACCTTCTACCAGGCGCTGGCGCAGGACACCGAGCCCGGCATCACGACGCCGGGCCTGGTCTCGGCCAACTGGAACGTGTCACTGGGCAGCAGCGCGGTGCAGAGTTCGGCCGGCATGACGGCCAACGGCATCACCAACACCGTGTCACCCTGGGCCCAGCAGTCCATGTATTTCACGGCCAACACGGCCAGCGAACTGCTGCGCTTCGTGTCGGTAGGTTCCGGCGACCCTCCGCTCATCGCGCTGGACGGTGTGCGCCTGGAACGTGTGCCCGAGCCCGGCACTTGGCTGCTCGCGGCCCTGGGCCTGGTGCTGACAGGCGCGACTTACCGGCGCACACGCTGGCAGCGCCTGCGCGCTTCGCAGGTGGGCTGAAGCATTCGTCCGGACTCACTTGGAAGCGCTGGCCCAACTGCGCCAGGCGCTGCCGCCCTGGGCCTTTGAACTGCTGAGCCTGGGCAACGGGCTGCTGCTGCTGCTGCTGATCTTCGTGCCACTGGAGCGGCTCTTTGCGTTGCGGCCGCTCGCCTGGCGGCGGCCGGGCCTGTGGCGTGACCTGGGCTACTACTTCCTCAGCAGCTTGCTGCCTGCGCGTGTGCTGGCGCTGCCCGTGGCGCTGTTGTGGTTGCTGCTGCAAAGCTTGGCGCCGCAGGGCCTGATCTCCGGCGTGGCCGACTGGCCCTGGGCGCTGCGGTTGGCCGCAGCCGTGCTGGTGGCCGAGTTCGGCTTCTACTGGGGCCACCGCTGGGTGCATGCCAGTCCCTGGCTGTGGCGCTTCCACGCCGTGCACCACAGCCCGCGCGAGCTGGACTTCCTGGCCAACACCCACGCCCACCCGCTGGACCTGGTGTGGGTGCGGCTGTGCGGGCTGCTGCCGCTGTACGTGCTGGGGCTGGCGCAGCCGCTGGGGCAGGGCACCGCAGACTGGGTGCCGCTGCTGGTGCTGCTGCTGGCCAGCAGTTGGGGCTACCTGATCCATGCCAACCTGCGCTGGCGCGCCGGATGGCTGGAATACCTGGTGGCCACGCCGCATTTCCACCACCTGCACCACGAACGACTGCCGGCAGGCGCACGCCCGGACCCGGGCAACTACGCCGCCATGCTGCCCTTGATGGACATGCTCTTCGGCAGCTGGCGCGGCGCAGGCGCACCCTGGCCGGCCAGCTACGGCACCAGTGAAGCCGTGCCGCCGGCGATGGTGGACCAGATCCTGGCCCCCTTCATGGGCCCCTGGCCACCGCAGCGTTAGCCCAGGCCGAGGATCATCATCCCCAAGCCCACCACGCCCACCGTCCACACGCCAGTGCGCACGTAGGCCAAGCCGGCCACGTAGACCGGGATGTAGACGATGCGCGCCCAGAAGAAGATCTCGGCGCCCTGCATCACCATCGGTGTGTTCTTGCCGGCACCGTGTGCCACCAACGCCAGTGCCGTGAAGAGCACGAAGGCTTCCAGCGTGTTGCGTGCCGTGCGATCGGCGCGGCCCGCGACGGCTGAAGGCTCGGGCATGTTCTCGCGGTTGCCCAGGGCCAGCAGGAAGCCAGGCGGGGTCCAGGCCTTGGCCTTCGTCAGGCTTGCAGCGAGCAGGCAGAACCAGGTGAGCACGGCCATCTTGACAACGAGCCAGAGCAAAGCAGTCATGGCATCTCCTTGAGCGATCGGTCTGCGGATCCGTGCGACTGTGCCGCAGCCGCGGCGGCAGCGCTGCAGCGCTTACCCGCGCCTACCCGCAGAACCCGCAGAACCCGCAGAACCCGCAGAACCCGCAGAACCCGCGGCGATTTTAGAACGGCTAGGGGTATACCAGATCACACCAGAGAAGTGGTTGCGGGGTGCTTGCATATGGCGTCTCATGCATACGTTCACACCCGCGGCAGCCCGGTTTCCAGTGGGCCGATGCGCTTGTTTCGACAGCGGGGCCGCGGCGGCAACCCGGCTGCTCGTCCACAACACGCCGCCTGGACAACCGGAGGTTTTCATGACGATCAAGGATTGGGCTTTGCGTCCGCGCCAGCTTGCAGCGGCGGGTCTGGCGGCGCTGGGCTGCTGGTGCACGGCGCTTCCCGCGCTGGCCGACGCAGGCGCCAGCGGCTGGCCGTCGGCCGGGCAGAACCTGGAGAACACGCGCCACCAGAACCAGAGCGGCGGCATCAGCGTGCAGAGCGTCGGCCGGCTGACGCAGAAATGGGTCTTCACCACCGGCGGAGACGTGTCCGCCACGCCTGCCGTTGACGAGCAGCGTGTCTACTTCCCAGACTGGGCCGGCAACCTGTACGCCGTCGACCGCAAGACCGGGCAGCAGGTCTGGCGCGTGTCCATCTCGGCCGCGTCGGGCTCGCCGCGCGACAAGGCGCGCGCCACCCCTGTGCTCACCGGCGACAAGCTCATCGTGGGCACACAGGGCGGCGTGCTGGCCGGTGGTGGCCCCGGCGGCAAGATGCTGGCCTTCAACAAGAACACGGGCGCCTTGCTGTGGTCCACGCAACTGGACGACCACTACGCGGCCATCGTCACGCAATCGGCCACGGTCCATGGCGGGCGGGTCTACGTGGGCGTGGCGTCGATGGAGGAAGCGCTGGCTGGCTTCACCGGCTTCTGCTGCAGCTTCCGCGGCAGCCAACTGGCGCTGGACGTCGAGACGGGCGCCATTCTGTGGAAGACCTACGTCGTGCCCGCTGGCTATTCGGGGGGTGCGATCTGGGGCAGCTCGCCGGCCGTGGACGTGCGCCGCGGCCAGATCTATGTGGCCACGGGCAACAACTACTCCATCCCGGAAGCGGCTCGGCAATGTGTGATCGCGGCTGGCGTGGACCCAGTCGCGGTGAAGGCCTGTCTGGCGGCCGATAACTTCTTCGACTCTGTGTTGGCGCTGGACATGAGGACGGGTGCCATCCGCTGGGGTACAAAGGCGCTGCCGGCCGATACCTGGATCGCGGCCTGCATTGGCTTCGGTGATCCATCGGCCTGTCCCAGCCCGACAGGCCCTGACTACGATTTCGGCCAGGCCCCGGCGCTCTTCACCGTGAAAGCCGGCGGGCAAGGCAAGCCGCGAGACATGGTCGGCGCGGGTCAGAAGAGCGGCAAGTACTGGGCGATGGACCCGGACACCGGCGCCGTGCTGTGGGTGACCCAGGCAGGCCCCGGTGGCACTGGCGGCGGCCTGCAGTGGGGATCTGCGGTGGACGGTCAACGCGTGTACACCGCCAACGCGAACAGTGACTTCGTGCCCTGGCCGGCAGCCGGCAGCCCGACCAGCGGTGTCTGGAGCGGCATCGATGCGGCGACGGGACAGTTGCTGTGGCAGACACGCCCCTCGGGCGGTGGCAGCACCTCGGGGCCGGTGACCACGACCAATGGCGTGGTCTTCGGTTGCTCGCTGGACCGCACAAACGGCTATATGTACGCGCTGGAGGCAGCCACCGGCGTGGAACTGTGGAAGTTCTCCAGTGGCGGCTCCTGCCTGTCGGGCGCGGCCATCTCCAAGGGCGAGCTGTTCTGGGGTTCGGGCTACAGCAATTTCTTCGGCGCTTTCGGCGGACCGAACAACAAGCTGTACGCCTTTGAACTGCGCTAGCGCCTGAAATCCATCAGAGGGCCGGGCCGCGTACGCGGTGCCGGCCCTTCTAGCCTGACACCGGGCCGGTCGAGTCAGAGACTCCGCTGCATGGCGGCCACGGTATCGCGGATCAGGTGCCCGGAGATCGAAAAGCGCGGCGGGATGTTGGGCAGCGCGTCGATCGGAAACCACTGAGCATCGGCGATCTCACCGGCTTGCGGCACGATGTCACCGCCCGTCCAGCGCGCCGTGAAGGCGATCATCAGGCTGTTGGGGAAGGGCCAGCTCTGGCTGCCGTAGTAGCGCAGATCGTCGACCTGCACGCCGACTTCTTCAGCCACCTCGCGGTGGATGCAGGCCTCAATGGACTCACCGGCTTCCACAAAACCCGCCAGCGCGCTGTACATGCCGTTGGTGAAGTGTGGGGCACGCGCCAGCAGCACTTCACCGGGCCGCCACACCAGGGCCATCATGGCCGGGCTGATGCGCGGGTACGCGGTGTGACCGCAGGCGGGGCAGCGGCGCGCACGTTCGCCGGGCTGGTGTTCGGTGGGTGTGCCACAGACGCCGCAGTAGCGGTGCGTGCGGTCCCAGTCCAGCACCTGGGCGGCACGGCTGGCCAGACCGGCCAGCGGCTCCGCGAAACCCATCATGGCTGCACGCAGCGGCACGCGGCGCCAGCCTGGGGGCGCTTCGGGCAAGCGCAGCGCCCAGCAGTCCAGGCCGTCCAGTTGGCCCAGGTAGTGGCGGCTGTCGCCGGCCTGGTTCCAGTCGGCAGGGGCCACGGGTGTCAGCGTGGTGTCTTCGGACTCCGGCAGCAGCAGCTGACCTTCGACAAAGGCCAGGTGCCACTGCTGCGGCGTGGGCTCACCCAGCAGGGTGACGGCGGGCGTGAACAACATGCCCGCAGGCTACATCACGGCGCCCTACATCACTGCGCCAAGTTGCCAGGGCACGAACTCGTTCTGGCCGTAGCCGTGCGTTTCGCTCTTGGTGGCGCGGCCGGAGGCTGTGGCCAGCATCAACTGGAAGATGCGCTCACCGGCGGCGTCTACCGTGTCGCTGCCTTCGACGATGCCGCCGCAGTCGATGTCGATGTCGTC
>JANOAM010000805.1:0-2017 GCA_031411215.1 Betaproteobacteria bacterium | reverse complement strand
GGCGACCGCTACGAAAAAGAGATCGCCGCGGCGCGCGCGGCCGACGCCAGGTTCCGATAACGACAGGGCTTGGCGCCGGCGCGAGGAGGCGCTGCCAACAAGAACATGAACTCGACCACCGCACTTTTCTACGTCTTCTCGGCGGTGCTGCTCTTTGCAGCCTTCCGCGTCATCACCGCGCGCAGCACCGTGCACGCGGCGCTGTTCCTGGTGCTGAGCTTCTTCAGCGCCAGCTGCATCTGGATGCTGCTGCGCGCCGAATTCCTGGCCATCACGCTGGTGCTGGTCTACGTGGGTGCGGTGATGGTGCTGTTCCTGTTCGTGGTGATGATGCTGGACATCAACACCGACAGCTTCCGCGAAGGCTTTTACAAACACCTGCCGGTCGCCGGGTCCATAGGCGCCTTGATTGCGCTGGAAATGGCCCTGGTGCTGATGCGCGGCTTCCAACTGCAGGCACCCGCGCCCACGGCCAAGGCGGTGGAGCTGGGCAACACGAAGATGCTGGGCATCGAGCTCTATACCGAGTACCTGTACCCGCTGCAGCTGGCAGCCGTGCTGCTGCTGGTGGCCATCGTGGCCGCCATCGCGTTGACGCTGCGCGCCCGCAAGGACAGCAAGCACATGAACCCGTCCGAGCAGGTGCGCGCCAAGAAGGCCAACCGCGTGCGCCTGGTCAAACTGGCGCCGACGATTGAAGTGCCGTCGGCCCCGCCTGCCGCACCGCCTGAAGGAGGGAAAGCCTGATGGGCAGCCTCGCTGGCGGTATCACGCTGGGCCACTACCTCACCCTGGGTGGCATCCTCTTCGCGCTGTCGGTCATCGGCATCTTCCTGAACCGGCGCAACCTCATCGTGCTGCTGATGGCCATTGAGCTGATGCTCCTGGCCGTCAACCTGAACTTCGTCGCCTTCTCGCACTACCTGCCCATTGAGGCTGACCGCATGGGCGGTCAGGTTTTCGTGTTCTTCATCCTCACGGTGGCGGCGGCTGAATCGGCCATCGGCCTGGCCATCCTGGTGGTGCTGTTCCGCAACCGGGCGTCCATCAATGTCGAAGAGCTGGACGAGCTGAAGGGTTGATGACGATGGCTTCGACAATCTCGCAGAGCCTGTTGCTCACCGTCCCTTTGGCGCCGCTGGTGGGCGCGTTGGTTGCAGGCCTGGCCGGCAAGGCGGTGGGCAAGCGCGGAGCGCACACCATCACCATCCTGGGCGTGCTGATCGCCTTCATCTGCTCGGCCGTCGTGCTGAACCAGGTGGTGGCCGGCGCCCGCTTCAACGCCACCGTCTATGAGTGGATGGTGCTCAACAAGCTGGTGATGGAGGTCGGCTTCCTGGTCGACGGCCTCACCGCCATGATGATGGTGGTGGTGACCTTCGTGTCGCTGATGGTGCACATCTACACCATCGGCTACATGGAAGGCGACCCGGGCTACCAGCGCTTCTTCAGCTACATCAGCCTGTTCACCTTCAGCATGCTGATGCTGGTGATGAGCAACAACTTCCTGCAGCTGTTCTTCGGCTGGGAAGCGGTGGGCCTGGTCAGCTACCTGCTGATCGGCTTCTGGTTCAAGAAGCCCACGGCCATCTTCGCCAACATGAAGGCCTTCCTGGTGAACCGGGTCGGTGACTTCGGTTTCATCCTGGGCATCGGTCTGATCGTGGCCTACGCGGGCACGTTGAACTACGGCGAAGCCTTTGCCAAGGCACCGGAACTGGCCAAGCTGACGTTCCCGGGTACGGACTGGATGCTGATCACCGTGGCCTGCATCTGCCTGTTCATCGGCGCCATGGGCAAGAGTGCGCAGTTCCCGTTGCACGTCTGGCTGCCGGATTCGATGGAAGGCCCGACGCCGATTTCGGCCTTGATCCACGCCGCGACGATGGTGACGGCCGGCATCTTCATGGTGGCGCGGATGTCGCCGCTATTCGAGCTGAGCCCGACGGCGCTGGATTTCGTGCTCCTGATCGGCGCCACCACGGCTTTCTTCACCGGCCTGATCGGTATCGTCCAG
>JANOAM010000804.1:0-3064 GCA_031411215.1 Betaproteobacteria bacterium | reverse complement strand
GGAACACTGGACCACCAAGAAAACCGCCGACGGCGACGTCAAGCTGTTCCTGTGGGAAAAGTTCGTCGGCAGCCCTGACGGCAAACCCGCCGTGCTGTTTGTGCACGGCTCCAGCATGGCCAGCCAGCCGACCTTTGACCTGACCGTGCCCGGCCGCCCGGACAGCAGCGTGATGGACTGGTTTGCCGAACGTGGTTTTGTCTGCTGGTGCGTGGACATGGAAGGTTATGGCCGCAGCAGCAAACACCGCGACATCTACTGCGACATCAGCAACGGCGCCGACGACCTGGCCGCCGCCACCGACTGCATCGCCGCCACGCGCGGCGTCACCAGCTTCCTGACCTACGGCATCAGCAGCGGCGCCTTGCGTGCCGCGCTGTTCGCGCAGCGCCACCCGGCGCGCATCAACCGCCTGGCGCTGGACGCTTTTGTCTGGACGGGCGAGGGTGCACCCACGCTGGAGCAGCGGCGCAAGAAGCTGCCCGAGTTCATGGCCACCAAGCGGCGCCCGATCGACCGCGCCTTCGTGCGCAGCATCTTTTCGCGCGACCACGCCGATTGCGCCGACAGCAACACGGTGGAAGCCTTCGCCGATGCCATCCTGGCGCTGGACGACAGCATGCCCAACGGCACCTACATCGACATGTGCAGCAAGCTGCCCGTGGTGGACCCGCTGAAGATCCACGTGCCCACGCTGGTGTTGCGCGGCCAGTTCGACGGCATTGCGGGTTTTGACGACCTGCTCCAGTTCTTCAAGCTGCTGCCGCATCCGGACAAGCAGTTCACCGTGCTCAACGGCATCAGCCACGCCAGCTTTCAGCAGAAGAACTACAAAATGGTCTACCAGATCCTGCATGCGTACTTCACGCAGCCGGCGCCGGCCTACACCGACTACAAAAACCGCTGAACCTGCGACGAAGGCGATGCCCCAGCCGCCTACATCGCCTTGAAGAGGTGCACGTAAGCGCGGCTCACAGGCAGTTCGTGCGCGTGGCCTTGCATGCGCAGGAACAGGCGGCTGGATTCGTCGCGCCTGGAGCCTTGCAGGAAGGCCAGGTTGACGATGGCGCTGCGGTGGACCTGGACGAACTGCGCTGGGTCCAGCTGCGCCGCCAGTTCCGCGATGGGTGTGCGGATCAGGTGTTCGGCCGTGGCCGTCTGCACACAGGTGTACTTGTCGTCGGCGCGGAAGAACAGCACCTCGTCCACGGGAACCTGGGTCATCAGTTCGCCCGCACTGGCGCGCACCCAGCGCAGACGGTCTGGCGTTGCCGCGGCGGCCGGCATCAGCTTCTTCAGTGCGGCCAGCAGGGGTGCGCTTTCTCCGTCAACCGGTTCTGCCAACGCGCGCTTCACACGTTCCAGTGTGCGCTGCAGGCGTTCCGTCTTCACGGGCTTCAGCACGTAGTCCAGCGCTTCCTGTTCAAAGGCCTGCACGGCGTATTCGTCGTAGGCGGTCACGAAGACCACACGCGTGGCGCCTTCTATGCCCTGCGCCACTTCCAAGCCTGTGAGGCCGGGCATCTGGATGTCCAGGAAGGCAAGGTCGGGTTTCAGCGCGGCGATGCGCTCCGCCGCTTCAACACCGTTGCGCGCAACGTGCAGCACCTGCAGATCCGGCCACAGCGTGGCCAGCTCCGCGGCCAGCGCGCGGGCCAGATGGGGTTCGTCGTCGGCGATCAATGCAGTGGTCATGTCAAGCTCTCACGCAAGGGCAAGGTGATGCGGGCCAGCGTGCCCGGGTGGCCAGGCAGCACCTCCAGTGTGGCGGCGCTGCCGTAGCGCGTCTGCAGGCGTTGGCGGATGTTGGCCAGCGCCAGGCCGTGGCCCCGTGTGCCCGAACGTGCACCGGTGCGCGGTGGTGCGTCCACACCGCGGCCGTCGTCGCGCACTTCCAGCACCAGCTGCCGGCCGCTGACACGCGCGTCCACCTGCACACGGCCGCCTTCGATGCTGGGCTCCAGCCCATGCACCACCGCGTTTTCCACCAGCGGTTGCAGCAGCAGCGGCGGCAGCGGCTGGGCGCGGGCCGCGTCGTCCGCGGTGATGGAAAAGCGCAAACGGTCTTCCATGCGAATCTGCAGCAGTTCCAGGTAGCTCTGGGCCAAGGTCAGTTCGTGGGTCACTGTGCTTTCGTCATTGCGCAGGGTGCCGAGCGACGCCCGCAGGTAGTCGGTGAAACTGCCCAGCAAAGCCTTGGCCTTGGCCAGGTCGTGGTCCATCAGGCTCTGCACATTGGCCAGCGTGTTGAACAGGAAGTGCGGTTCGATCTGCGCCTGCAGCAGCCGCAGCTGCGCTTCCACCGCGCGGCGTTCTGCGTCGGCCTGGCGTGCCTTGCTGGCAAACCAGTGGTGCAGCAGGAAGCTGATCACCAGCGACAGCATCACGGTGCCGAAGATGACGTTGCGGCCGTCGCTGCTGCCGAACCACAGGATCACGTCCTGACCGGCCAGCCGCAGGCCCAGCGGCCAGGCCAGCGCCACCCCCAGCAGCGGCACGCCGCTGAAGTAGACCGTGCGCCGCAGGTTGCTCCAGCCCGCCACGTGGCCCGGCTTGGCCCAGGTCAGCTTGCCCAGGTCAAAGAGCAGATGGATGGTGGCGCCTATGGTCAGGCACACCACGAAATTCTTGCCGTACCAGAAGGCCCAGCCCGGCAGGTTGCGCCAGGCGCCTTCGCCACGGCCGAAGGCGAAGAAGCCGATCAGCGTGAACAGCACCGCCAGCCCGCCGGAAAACAGCAGGGTCCACAGCCATTGAAGCGCGTAGGGTCCGGCCCGCGGCCGGTCGTCGTTGCTGACCCAGGACTGCCAGGAGGCTTTGAGAAGCGCACGATCAATCTGCATGGGCCGCAGTGTAGGAAACACCGCAGGCTGCGCGTGTGGCCGGGCCGACGGACGGCCAGCCGGCGCGCTGGACGGCAAGACCGGTTCGCCGTTGGTGATTGGCGATTGACGGCTGCCTACAATCGTCCGGTTCACTTCCACTCGGCAGCCTCCATGCAGATCGATCCCACCGTTTTCAAGGCCTATGACATCCGCGGCATCGTCGGCAAAAACGTCGACGA
>JANOAM010000803.1:0-3715 GCA_031411215.1 Betaproteobacteria bacterium | reverse complement strand
GACATCGCCAAGGGCAAGCCGATGGAGCTGGACAGCCTCTCGGGCTATCTGCTGAGGACGGGGCGTCAGCTGGGCGTGCCGACGCCGGTGCACGAGATGGCGTATCTGGCGCTCAAGCCCTACATGCACGGCGCGCCGAAGCCGCTGCCGGGGTGAACGGTCTGCGGCCGCCAGCGCCGCACCCACCGCCTATGCGATCGCAATCGCAAGTGCTTGTGAATGTCCGGCTCAGACAACCCGCTGTTCGCCTGCCCGTCAAGGTTGAGGGCTCCGGCGGTGCTGGTCAGGGCCAGCACCGATTCGCTGACATCGCTGCGAAGGCGCTAGGATGACAATGACGACCTGCCAGGGAATGGCAGATGGTCAATAGTCCGCTCGAAAGTTCACGATTGATTCCATGGGCTGGCAGCGAATCCCCGCGCTCGGAAAACTGAGGTCTTTGAGTCTGCGACTCCGGCTCAGCATTGGCGTCATTGCGATTGTGTTGGCAACGACGCTGGTGTTGGCGACATCCGCCCTTTTCTTCGTCAAGCGCCAAATGCAGGAGTCCATTGCCCAGGAGCAGTTCGCACGGATTTCCGCCCTGGCGGACGCCGTGGATCAGAAGTTCATCAGCCGACGCGTGCTGCTGCGCAACTTCAGCGCAAGCGTGCAGACCCACCGCTTCGCCGGCAGCACTGCGCTGCAGACATTCCTGGCCGCCCATGAAAAGTCCCTGAGAGAGAGCTTCGATAACGTCGCGTTCCTCGATCTCAAAGGCGACCTGGTGGCCAACCTAAACGGCGCCGCCTCGATTGGAAAACTTAACGTTGCTGACCGCCCCTACTTCATCGACACGGTGATGGGCAAAGCAGGCGTGATCTCGCAGCCCTACGTCAACCGATTGAGCGGGCAAGCTCAGATTGCCATCACGCAGCCGGTATTGGATGAAGACGGTGCTGTGCGCTGGGTCATTTCCGGTTCCATCAACCTCACGGAGGAAAACTTTCTAGGGGAGCTGGCTCGGATCAAGTTCGGCAAAACCGGCTACATGTTTGTCATCAACAGGGACGGGATCGTCATCGATCATCCTCAAAAGGAACGAATTCTCAAACACGTCGATGCGTTAGGGAGCCGTAACGAGGCTTCGCGCCGCGCGATCGAAGGCTTCGAAGGCACGACCGAGGCCATGAACCGGGTCGGCGTCTATGGCCTGTATGCGTTCAAGCAGACCAAGCAAACCAACTGGGTGTTGGGAGCCATCTACCCCCGAGCGGAAGCCTTTCAAGAGATCAACCGTATCGAGAAGCTGGCCGTGGGTGGAGCGCTCCTGCTGACTGTGCTGGCAGGGGTACTGACGTTGGTCGTGTTGAACCGGCAGTTGGCGCCCTTGACGCGGCTGCACGATCACATGCAGCACGCACGCGCGTTGGCGGCACATGCGCCTTATCGCGAATTGCCGTCGCAGCCAGAAATCCGCGACATGGCGCTGACCTTCGACGGCTTGATGCTGGAGCGTGAGGAGGCGCAAAACCAGCTGCTGGCCCGTGAGACGCGTCTGCGCTCGATCTTGAAGCACGCGCCCGATGCCTTCGTCGGCATCGACGAGTTTGGCGCCATTACGGAGTGGAACCAGCAAGCCGAAAGCACCTTCGGGTGGACCAAGGCAGAAGTCCTTGGAAAGAGCTTGCCTGAGGTGTTGATCCCCGCAGTGATGAGGCCTGCCCACGCGATAGGTTTTGCCCAATTCGTTCACACCGGCGGCGGCCCGGTCATTGACCGCCGCCTGGAGGTGCCGGCCCTGCACAAGGAGGGCCACGAGATCCCCGTGGAACTCTCGGTCGCGGCGATCCGGCATGGCGACACGTTCGTTGCCAACGCCTTCCTTCGCGATATCACCGAGCGGCGGCAGGCGCAGGCCGATCTTGCAGCCAGCGAGAAGCGCGTGCGAGACATTGCGGACCATGTTCCGGCGCTCATCGGCTACTTCGACGCCGACCTGCGCATGCACTTCGCCAATGGCCCAGCGCGCCGCTTGTTCAGGATCGACACAGCGCGACAGTACGACATGCAGTCTGCATTGGGAGATCACACGTACCAGCAGCACGCGCCGTATCTGGCGCAGGTCTTGGCAGGCGAGCAGGTGAGCTTTGAGGCAGCGTCACTTCACGGCGAGGACCAGCACTACCAGGCGCACATGGTTCCCGATGTCGGCGACGGCGGTGAAGTCAAAGGCTTCTACATCATGACGTTCGACGTGTCGGAGCTCAAGCGTGCCGAACAGAAGCTGATCGAGCTGTCACGCATCGACACGTTGACACAGCTGCCAAACCGGCGCCGATTCCTCGAAAAGCTCGACGAGGCGCTCGCCCGCTCCCAACGCAGCGGCCGGGCGATGGCGCTCATGTACCTCGACGTTGATTCCTTCAAGCAGATCAACGATACGCATGGACACGGCGTGGGGGACGAGGTGTTGATCGGCTTTGCCAGACGCGTGCAAACCGCTGTACGAGTGACCGATACCGTTGCACGTTTGGCTGGTGATGAGTTCGTGGTCATCTTGGAAGACCTTCAAGAACCGGAGGGGGCTGAACTTGTCGCTGCAAAGATCGTCGCGGCCATGCAAGAGCCTATGGCGCTGCGGAATCACCGGTTGACGGTAACTTCGAGCCTCGGTGTTGCGGTGATCGAAGCGATCGCGCCAGGCCACGAGAACGCGTTTGCTCGCTTGAATCGGCTGACCGCGACAGAGCTGATTGCACTGGCAGACCGGGCACTGTACGAGGCCAAGCGTGCCGGTCGCAACAGGTTTTCCTTGGTGGAAGCCTGCGGCTAGCCGGTCGGCTCGTTCTGATGCCTGCACGCCTTTTGGCTGGATGTATCCGGCGAACGGCTGCCGCGGCGTCAGGCGAAGGCAGCCGAATGGTGCAGCCCGCCTTGACCAAACGCACAGACGGAATGGCCAGGGCCCAGCCTCCATCCATCACTTTGAAGCCGCAGACCTGCCGCTTACCAACGGCAGGTGATAGCCGGCAGTGTGAGTGCGAAGCAAAGCCAGGGAGCGGAGGAGGGACAGTGCTCGAACGAGCCATCGCCGCCGCAGGACGAGCGGTGGCGCAGCGAGCAGGTCATGTCGAATCGGCTTCCTTCCGTTCGCCGACAAAGTACCAGGCGCGCTCAGAAGGGTGCGCCGCCGGTCAACCCAACAGGAGCTCAGGCATGTCCTATATCGACGGTTTCGTGATCGCAGTTCCCACCGCCAACAAGCAGAAGTTCATCGAGCACGCGCGTCATTTCGACTCGCTGTTCATCGAGCTGGGTGCGGTCCGTGTGAGCGAGAGCTGGGGCGACGACGTCCCCGATGGCAAAGTCACCGATTTCCGCCGCGCGGTCCAGGCCAAGGCCGATGAAACGGTGGCCTTTTCTTGGGTCGAATGGCCGGACAAGGCCACGCGCGACGCCGCCATGAAGAAGATGTTGGAAGACCCGCGCATGGACCCGTCAACACCCGGCAACCCGCCCATGCCTTTCGATGGCAAGCGCATGATCTTTGGTGGCTTTGAGCAGGTGGTCGAAGTGAAGGCGTGAGCGGCGGTGCGATGCTGGACCTGGACCCTGGCCGCCTCTTCAAACGATCCGTAGGCCCTCGTTCTTCAAAGGCAGGCTGCGCACCGGCTTGCCACGCGCCGCCGCGATAGCATTCATGATGGCCGGCGCCACCACGCAGATCGTCGGT
>JANOAM010000802.1:0-4109 GCA_031411215.1 Betaproteobacteria bacterium | reverse complement strand
TTCCCCGGCGCACACGGCCATCAGCCTGGGCATTGGCGAACCCAAGCACGCCACTCCGGCATTGATCGAAGCAGCGCTGGTGAAGGGCTTCCCGGGTTTGTCCGCCTACCCGGCCACGCTGGGTGAACCGGCCTTGCGCGAGGCCATCGCCGGCTGGGTGCAGCGCCGCTACAGCGTCAGCGTCAACCCCGCCACGCAGTTGCTGCCGGTGACGGGCTCGCGCGAGGCGCTGTTCTCCTTTGCCCAGACCGTCATCGACCCCACCAAGCCAGGCGCCACCGTCGTCTGCCCCAACCCGTTCTACCAAATCTACGAAGGCGCGGCCCTGCTGGCCGGCGCGCAGACGGTGTTCGTGCCCAGTGACCCCGCACGCAACTTCGCCGCCGACTGGGACGCCGTGGACGAGGCCACCTGGGCGCGCACACAGTTGCTCTACGTCTGCAGCCCCGGCAACCCCACTGGCGCGGTGATGCCGCTGGCGGAGTGGCAACGCCTGTTTGAATTGAGTGACCGGCACGGCTTTGTCATTGCCAGCGACGAGTGTTACTCCGAGATCTATTTCCGCGACGAGCCACCCCTGGGCAGTCTCGAAGCAGCCACCAAGCTCGGCCGCGGATTCCAGAACCTGGTCGCCTTTACCAGCCTGTCCAAGCGCAGCAACGTGCCCGGCATGCGCTCTGGCTTTGTCGCCGGCGACGAGGCAGTGATGAAGGCCTTCCTGCTCTACCGCACCTACCACGGCAGCGCCATGAGCCCGATGATCCAGCGCGCCAGCACCGCCGCCTGGAACGAAGAAAGTCATGTCGTGGCCAACCGCGAGCTCTACCGCACCAAGTTCGCCCAGGTCACACCGGTGCTGCAGCAGGCGCTGGACCTGCAGCTGCCGGACGCTGCGTTCTACCTGTGGGCGGCCGTTCCTGGCGGTGACGACATTGCCTTCGGCCAGGGCCTGCTCGCTCAATACAATGTAGCGGTGCTCCCGGGCAGCCTGCTGGCCCGCACCGTCAACGGGCACAACCCCGGCCAGGGCCGCGTCCGCATGGCCCTGGTGGCCCCAGTGGCGGAATGCCTGGAAGCCGCGCACCGCATCGTCTCCTATACCCGCAGTCTTCAAGAAAGCCGCTCATGAGCTCAAGCCCCAGCTCTGCACCGCTGCAGTCCACCATCGACCTCGCCTGGGAAAGCCGCGCCGAGATCTCCGCCATCAATGCGCCCGCCGTGCGCGAAGCTGTCGAACAGGTCATTGCCGACCTCAACGCCGGCCGCATCCGCGTGGCGGAAAAACGGGGCGTCGGAGACTGGCATGTGAACCAGTGGATCAAGAAGGCCGTGCTCCTGAGCTTCCGCCTGAACGACAACCACGTCATGCGCGCCGGTGACCTGGGCTTCTTCGACAAGGTCAAGACCAAGTTCGCCCACATGGACGAAGCCGCCATGCGCGCCAGCGGCGTGCGTGTGGTGCCGCCAGCCGTGGCGCGCCGCGGCAGCTACATCGCCAAGGGCGCGGTGCTGATGCCCAGCTACGTGAACATCGGTGCGTACGTGGACGAGAACACCATGGTCGACACCTGGGCCACCGTGGGCTCTTGCGCGCAGATTGGCAAGAACGTGCACCTGTCTGGCGGCGTGGGCATTGGCGGCGTGCTGGAGCCGCTGCAGGCCAACCCCACCGTCATCGAAGACAACTGCTTCATCGGCGCGCGCAGTGAAGTGGTGGAAGGTGTCATCGTCGAAGAGAACTCCGTGCTGGGCATGGGCGTGTACCTGGGCCAGAGCACACCCATCTTCAACCGCGAAACCGGTGAGATCAGTTACGGCCGCGTGCCCAGCGGCTCGGTCGTCGTCAGCGGCAACCTGCCCAAGACCGCGGTCGGTGGTCAGGCCTACAGCCTGTACGCGGCGGTGATCGTCAAGCGCGTGGACGCGCAGACACGGTCCAAGACCAGCATCAACGAACTGCTCCGCGCCTGAACGGCGCCTGAAGAGAAGGATCGGACATGGCCAACAACCTGGAGCGTGTGCTTCGCCTCATGGCGGAGAAGAACGCGTCCGACGTGTACATGTCGGCCAACACGCCGATCCTGATCAAGATCCACGGCCAGATCCTGCAGCTGAGTGACCAGCTGCTCACCACCAACCAGACGCGGCAGCTGCTCAGCGAAATGCTGGCGCCGCAGCAGATGGAAGAACTGGAAGAAACGGGTGAGCTGAACGTCGGCATCAGCATCCCGCGCACCGGCAGCTTCCGTCTGTCGGCCTTCAAGCAGCGTGGGTCCATCGCAGCGGTGTTCCGCTGCATCCCGTACCAGATCCCGTCGCTGGACTCGCTGGGCGTGCCGCCGCTGATGAACCAGATCATCACCGACAAGCGCGGCCTGATCCTGATGGTGGGTGCCACTGGCACCGGCAAGAGCACCACGCTGGCGTCGATGATCGAATGGCGCAACCAGCAGATGAGCGGCCACATCCTCACCATCGAGGACCCGATCGAATTCCTCTTCTCCAACAAGAAGAGCGTGGTCAACCAGCGCGAAGTGGGCCGCGACACGCAGAGCCTGCAGATCGCGCTGAAGAACGCGCTGCGCCAGGCACCCGACTGCATCCTGATCGGCGAAATCCGTGACCGTGAAACCATGAGCGCGGCACTGTCCTATGCGCTTTCCGGCCACCTGGTGCTGAGCACCCTGCACGCCAACAACAGCTACCACGCGCTGGGCCGGATCCTGTCCTTCTACTCGCCGGAAGCGCGCCCCACGCTGCTGTCCGACCTGGGCTCGGGCCTGCGCGCCATCGTGTCGCAGCGCCTCTTGCGCGCCAATGCTGGCGGCCGCGTGCCGGCGGTGGAAGTGCTGCTCAACACCAAGCTGATTTCGGAACTGATCGAAAAGGGCGACCTGTCTTCCGTGAAGGAGGCGATGGAGAAATCGCTGGCCGAAGGCTCGCAGACCTTTGAGTTCGACATCGCACGTCTGATCAACGAAGGCATCGTGTCGCGCGACGAAGGCCTGTCCTACGCCGATTCGCCGACCAACCTGCTCTGGCGCCTGCAGAACGAACAGGCACCCGTGTCGCGTGCGGCCCCCAAGAAGGAAGAGAACGAAGCGGCTGCCTACACCGAGATCAGCATCGACGTGCGGCCTGAAGACCCGCTGCCCGTGGTGCCGCCACCCTGGGGCATGCCGCGGTGACTGACGCCACTGGCGACGCGCTGCGGCTGACGGAAGCGCTGATCGCCTGTCGCTCGGTCACGCCGGCAGACGGTGGCTGCCAGGACCTGCTGGCCGCATTGCTGCGCGACGCAGGCTTCAGCTGCGAGTCCCTGGAAGCCGGCCCCGACAACGCCCGTGTCAGCAACCTGTGGGCCGTGCATGCCGGCACGCGGCCCGGCCCCACACTGGTCTTGGCCGGCCACACCGACGTGGTGCCGCCCGGCCCCGTGGACCGCTGGACCAGCGACCCCTTCGTACCCACGCACCGCAATGGTCGCCTGTATGGCCGCGGCGCCGTGGACATGAAGACAGCGGTCGCCTGCATGACCGTGGCCGCGGTCGAGTACGTGAAGGCGCACCCGGACCATGCCGGCACGGTTGCCCTGCTCTTCACCAGCGACGAAGAGGGACCCTCGCTGCATGGCACGCTGCACGCGGTCAATGTGCTGGAACAGCGCGGCACGAAGCTGGATGCCTGCCTGATCGGCGAGCCCACGTCCGTGGACCGTGTCGGCGACATGGTGAAGAACGGCCGCCGTGGCACGCTGTCCGCCAAGCTCATCGTCAAAGGCATCCAGGGCCACATCGCCTACCCGCAGCTGGCACGCAACCCCATCCACGACTTCGCGCCCGCGCTGACCGAACTGGTCTCCACACGCTGGGACGAAGGCAACGCCTTCTTCCTGCCCACCAGTTGGCAGGTCAGCAATATCCATGCGGGTGCCGGTGTAGGCAACGTGATCCCCGGCGAACTGGTGGTGGATTGCAACTTCCGCTTCAGCACCGAGAGCACCGCGCAAAGCTTGCGGGACCGCTTCACCGCCGTCCTGCAGCGCCATGGCGTGCAGTTCGATGTGGCCTGGACGCTGGGCGGCGAGCCCTTCCTCACACCGCCCGGCA
>JANOAM010000801.1:0-3295 GCA_031411215.1 Betaproteobacteria bacterium | reverse complement strand
TGCACCACGGCATTCCACTTGGTCAGCGGCGCCAGCACGGCGCGGGTGTCCATGTCCATGAACATGCCGCTGTGCGGGTAGGCGGCGGCGCGGTGCTGGTTGGTCGTGATGAGCAGGACCGCCAGGTTGTTGTTGAAGGCCCCACCCGCACCGGACGCCAGGTTCAGACCGCCCGGGCCCATCTCACCCAAGGCCACCGCCATGCGGCCCGAGCCGGCGTACACCGCCGCCGCCATCATCGGCGCGGCGGCTTCGTGGCGCACGCCGACAAAGGCGATGGGCGACTGCGACAGCGCGTGCAGCAGCGGTGCCAGCTTGCCGCCGACGATGCCGAACGCCGCCGGCACGCTTTCCGCCTGCAGCAGGCGCACCAGCGTCTGCGCGCCGGTGAGCGTCACCGTGTGGTCCGACGTGTCCATCAATCAGTCTTCCGGCGTGAAACCGCTGGCCTTGACGATGGGCCCCCAGCGCGTCAGCTCTTCCTTGACATGGGCGGCAAAGGCCTCGGGCGTCTGGCGCAAGGCCACCAGGCCGTTGCGCGTGAAGACCTCCTGCATCTCCGGCGTGCCCAGTGCGTCCTGCACCGCAGCGTTGAGCTGACGCACCAGTTCAGGTGAAGTCCTGGCCGGCGCGTACCAGCCCAGGAATTCGACGATGACGATGTCCTTGTAGCCCAGTTCGGCAAAGGTGGGCACGTCCGGCAAGGCCGCCCAGCGCTGCGGGCTGCCGACGGCCAGGGACCGCAGCCGGCCAGCCTTCACATGCGGCAGGACCTCGCTGATGACGTTGAAGGCCACGGGGATCTGGCCACCCAGCAGGTCCTGCAACAGCGGCGCACCGCCGCGGTAGGGGATGCTCTTGAGTGGCACGCCGCTGGCGCGTTCCAGCATCATCCCGGCGAAGTGCGGGGCCGATCCGGGTGCCGGAATGCCGTAGTTGGCTTTGTCCGGGTTGGCCTTGGCCCAGCGCAGGAAGTCGGCTGCCGTCTTCACTTCCGCCGGCACCATGGGGCCCACGGTCATGGAGATGGTGTACGCGGCCAACGGTGACACGGGCACGAAGTCCGCCATCGGGTCATAGGTCAGCTTCTTGCCGTAGGTGTGCGGGTACAACGTGATGATGGACGACGGCACCTGCAGCAGCGTGGCACCGTCGGCCGGGGCACGGCGCACATGGTCGGCAGCGATGCGGCCACCGGCACCCACCTTGCTGTCCAAGATCAAGGTGCCGGGCCAGCGGCCCTTCAACTTGTCCAGCAGCGGGCGGGTGACCTGGTCACCCAGGCCGCCCGGTGGGAAGCCGGACCAGATGATGGTCTGCGCGGGCTGTGCGAAGGCCGCAGCGGCAAAGCCGAGGGCGGCGAACGCGAACGCGCGGGCGAAGAATCGACGATTGCCGTTCATGGTCTGTCTCCTGTGGACCTGGTCGTTCATTCCGGCAGCACGCCGATCTCTTTGGTGATGCCCTGCCAGCGTGCGGATTCGCTGCGCAGAAAAGCACCCACCGCGTCCACGCCCATGCTGGCGTCCACCAGCGGGCCGATGGTGGCGATGCGGTCCGCCACCTCCTTGTCGGCCAGCAGCGCATTGATGTCGCGGTTGCAACGTTCGATGACCGCGGCCGGTGTGCCCGTGGGTGCGACGACAGCGAACCAGCCCACCATGTCAAAGCCCGGCAGCTTTTCTGACAGCGCCGGCACGTTGTCCCAACCCGCCACACGCCGGGCCGCCGAGGTGGCCAGCAGGCGCAGCTTGCTTTGGCGCACCAGCGGCGCAGTGCTGGCCAGGTCCGCGACCATGGCGTCCACGTGGCCGCCCATCAGGTCGGTCGTGCCCACGCCCACGCTGGCGTAGGGCACCAGGTTGGCGGTGGCTTGCGTGCGCGCGTTGAACAGCCGCGCGATCATGCCGCTGAAGGTGCGCGGGCCTTCGTTGCCCAAGCTCAAAGTGCCCGGCCTGGCCTTGGACCTGGCCACCAGCTCGTCGATGCTGGTGATGGGCGAGTCGGACCGCACCAGCACGGCAAAGGGGCTGCGTGCAATGAAGGCCACCGGCACAAAGTCCTTGGCCGGGTCGTAGGGCAGGGTCTTGAAGAGCAGCGGGTTGGTGACCAGCGCCGCCGTGGTGGCGAAGTAGAAGGTGCCACCGTCGGGTGCGGACCGCGCCGCGGCCTGCGCGCCTATGGTGTTCTGGCCGCCGGGTTTGTTCTCGATCACGATGGCCTGGCCCCACAGCTTGGCCAGGCGGTCCGACAGGATGCGTGCCACGTTGTCCGGGCCCGAACCCGGCGGTTGCGACAGCACCCATTTGACGGGCTTGTCGGGCCAGCCCTGGGCGCGCACGGACGGCACGGCCGCGCTGGCGGCCAGGGCCAGCGTGGCTTGGGTGAAGCGGCGGCGTTGCATGGGCTTGTCTCCGTTCTTCTTCAGTGTTGGGTGGTCTGCCAGGCGGCCAGCAGGGCCGACGCGCTGGCCGCGTCTGACGCGCTGCCGTAGACGTAGTGGTCGGGCCGCACCAGCGCGGCATGCACGCCGTGGCGCTGCATCCAGGTGGCGACGACGCCGTCGGCTTCGGGGTGGGCTTCGGGTTCCTTGCCCAGGTCGATGTGCTTGACGGTTCGGGGCGCGTCCAGTGCCAGCGTGCCATCGCTGACCAGCCGCCAGCCGTGGCCATGGATGCGGTCCATCAGGACACCGCCCTGCAGGCGCGGCTGCGGGAACAGCGTGCCCGCGCCGGGGCTGGTGAACAGCAGGCCGGTGGTGAGTGCCGGCAGCACGTCCTGGCGCGGTGTGTCCTTGACCACACCGCCGCAGTCGGCCAGCAGTTTGGCGTCGCGCGCGCGGGCCTTGTCAACATCGCGTTCGCAGATCACCGCACCCACACCCTTGATACGGCTGGTGAGTTCGCGCACATGGGCCTTGCGCTCCTGGCCGTAGCTGTCCAGCAGGCGATCGGCTGCGATGCCTTTCACACTGCCACTCAACACGGTCGTCAGCTTCCAGGCCAGATTCGTCACGTCGCGCACACCCTGGCACATGCCCTGGCCCAGGAAGGGCGGCTGCATGTGGGCGGCATCGCCCGCCAGAAAGACACGGCCTTCGCGCCAGCGTTCGGCGACCAGGGCGTGGAAGCGGTAGCTGCTTTGCCGCCACAGCTGGCCGTCAGCCGGTGTGAGCCAGCGCGACAGCAGCTGCCAGGTGCGTTCGGGCATCGCCGCTTCCGTGGGGTCTTCGCCGGCCTTGAGACTGATCTCCCAGCGGCGGTGGTTCTTCGGTCCGATCACCAGGGTGCAGGGC
>JANOAM010000800.1:0-3769 GCA_031411215.1 Betaproteobacteria bacterium | reverse complement strand
GACATCGCCAAGGGCAAGCCGATGGAGCTGGACAGCCTCTCGGGCTATCTGCTGAGGACGGGGCGTCAGCTGGGCGTGCCGACGCCGGTGCACGAGATGGCGTATCTGGCGCTCAAGCCCTACATGCACGGCGCGCCGAAGGCGCTGCTGGACTGAAGCGTTGCGGCCGGGTTCGCGGCCTCGGCGGCGTCACTCGCCGACAAACTCCATCACCACCACTGTGCCCCGGCGGGGTTCGCTCTGCACATCCATGCTGCCGCCCATCTGCTCGACCAGGCCGCGTGTGATCAGCATGCCCAGACCGGTGCCTTGCACACCCGACGATTCGCGGCCGAGCCGCTCAAAAGGCTGAAACAAGCGGGCGAGCTGGTCAGCCGTCATGCCGATGCCGTCATCCTGCACGGCCAAGCGCACAGAGCCCGCGGTGGAGGGCTGCAGCGTCCAGCGGACCGTACCACCCGCGCGGTTGTACTTGATGGCATTCGAACCCAGGTTCAGCAAGACCTGGCGCAAGCGTTTCGGGTCTGCGCGGACAAGGACCTGCGGCGGCACGTTGGCATGCAGCGCGATCTGCTGTGCGTCGGCAAGGGGCTGCAGCATCTCGATCACGCCCACGACGGCATCGGCCAGAACCACGTCCTGGATCTCCAGTTTCAACGCGCCCTGTTCGCCGCGATGAATGTCGAGCAGGTCGTCGACCATGTTCAGCAGGTGCTTGCCCGCATTGATGATGTGGCCTGCGTAGGCGCTATGCGTGCCATCGTGTTGCTGTGCGTCCATCTGCAGCAGCTGGCCAAAGCCGAGCACCGCGTTGAGCGGCGTGCGCATCTCATGACTCACGCGGGAGAGAAACTCACTCTTCAGCCGGGTGGCGGCCTCGCTGGCCTCGCGCTTCATGCGCTCGGCAGTCAGCTCGGCCAGCTGCTGTGCCGCCAGCTTCTGCTCCGTCAGATCGTGCACCTGGTACAGCAGGCAGGTGGGCTCGCCGTTTTCGTGCAACATGGACGCACTCATCAGCACCGGCAGCGCCCGCGGGTTGTCTGACCGCACGAGCCGCGTCTCGAACTGCACCGTCTCGGCTGTTCCCGTCAGCAAATCGTGCAGGTGCTGGCGCTCGTCCTGGTGGTTGTCGGGGTGGCTCAAGTCGATCTGCCGACTGTTGAGCAGGCTGCTGGCGTCGCGGCCCAGCATGCGGCACAAGGCCTCGTTCACCAGCAGCACCCGGCCGCCAAGCGCCACCAGGATCATGCCCAGCGGTGCAAAGTCGAAGGCATTGCGGAAGCGTTCCTCGCTGGCACGTAGCCGCTCCTCCTGGCGCAGCCTGTCCCTGGCATCTCGCAGCACCACCACGGCGCCAATGCGGGCGCCGCCGTCGTCGTCTACTGGCGCGGCAGAGCGATCGACCACCACGTCTTCGCCGCCGCGCGCACGCAGCCGCAGGCCATGTTCGACGCCAACGACACGACCGTCCCGCAGCGCGTGGGCAGTGGCCTCGGTCTGTTCTTCGATGCAGACGACTCGGCCGACGGGCTGACCCAGCGCCACTTCAAGGGGCCAACCGGTCAAGGCTTCGGCGGCGGGGTTCATGAAGCGGATTTTCGCGTCGAGTTCCACGACCACCACGGCGTCGCGCACGCAGCGCAAGGTCGAAGCGAACCAGCGGTCGGCTTCGCGCAGTTGGTTCTCCATGCGCGACTTGTAGAGCGCGATCTCGATGACTGCCGTCAGTTCCTTGATCTGGAACGGCTTGGTCAGGTAGCCGTAGGCCGCGGACTCCGCGGCGCGGCGCACCGTTTCCGAATCGCTGAACGAGGTCAGGAAGACCACCGGCGTGGCGAGTTCGCTCCGCAGCGCGGCGGCGGCGTCGATGCCGTCGGCCGCACCGCGCAGCATGATGTCCAAGAGGGCCAGGCTCGGACGGTGTTGCCGCGCCAGGGCCAGTGCTTGCTCGGCACTGTCGGCGATGCCGACAACGCGGTAGCCCAGCGCCTCGAGCTGCAGCTTGATGTCCAGCGCGACGATGGCCTCGTCTTCCACGATCAGGATCGATGCCGGTTTCATAACGTCGAACCTTAACCGATCACGCCGCAGCTACAAGCGCGAGAGCAAGGCGCCGAACGCCGCGCCGTTGCCGTGCAACACCACGAGTTCGCCGCCGAGCTGCCCCGCCAGACCGGCCGCGAGCTGCAGGCCCATGGAGGCGGCGTTGACAGGGTCGAAGTCGCCGCGCAAGCCCAAGCCGTCATCGGCCACGCAGAGCCTGGCACCGCCCGCTTCGCGCGTCAGCTGAACCCTTACCTCACCGCCGTTGCGGCCCTGGAAGCCGTGTTTGATGCTGTTGCCGACCAGCTCGGTCACCAGCAGGCCGAAGGGAATGGCGTTGTCCAGGCCCGTGTGCAGCGGGTCGATCTCGGCGACCAGGCGGATGCCGCGCTGTGCCGCGCCGGCGGCGTCTCCGATCTGGCGCAGCAGGTCACGGCCGTAGTCCGCCAGCGAGACCACAGCGAGGTTGCCTGACTGGTAAAGCTTCTCGTGCACCAGCGCCATCGCCCGCACGCGCTGCACGCTGTCTTCGAGCGCGGCGTGCGCGATCGGATCGCCCACGCTGCCCTGCTGCAAGCGCAACAGGCTCTGTACGACCTGCAGGTTGTTCTTGACGCGGTGGTAGACCTCCTTGAGCAAGATCTCCTTCTCCTTCAGCGCCGCTTCGATCTGCCTTTCGGCCTGCCTGCGCTGGGTGACGTCCTGCGCGATGACAGCAAACTGCCCCGCCGCTGGCCGGTAGGCCACCACCTCGAACCAGCGGTCGAGGTCAGCCGAGTGCTGTTCGAAGTGCACCGGCTCGCCGTCCAGGACGACACGCCCGAACACGGCAATCCAGTCCGCAGGGTCGGCCGCCACGCCCGGTACGACCTCGGTCACCCGGCGTCCGATCGCACGCGCCGGGTCGATGCCGGTCATCGCACTGAAAGCCGCGTTCATGGCCAGGAAGGTGTAGTCCACGGGCTTGCCCGCGCTGTCGACCACCAGCTCGTGCAGTGCAAAGCCGCCCTTGAGGTTGTCGAACAGCGAGCGGTAGCGCAGCTCGCTGTCGCCCAGGCGCATCTCCAGCACCTTGCGCCCGGTGATGTCGTACCAGAGCCCATAGAAGCCAGCCACCCGCTTGGGATCCGACTGGTCGGGCACGAGCGTGGCGCGCAGCTGACGCAGGCCGTCGGTGGTCAGCAGCGCGATCTCGAATTCCTGACGCTGCCCGGCCAGCACCGCGGCGACATGCGGCGCCAGTGCGGCATAACCGGCGGCGTCGAACTCCAGCCACAACTCGCGCAGGCCGGCACCGATGATCTGCTGCATGGGCAGGCCCACAGCGGCCTGGAACTCACGGTTGGCAAAACGTGTGATGCCTGCCGCGTCCCAGTAGCCCAGCAGCGCCGGCAGGTTGGCCACGATGGCGTCGAGGTGGGCGTGCGTGCGGCCCAGCTCAGCCGCCAGGCGTTTGCGCGCGCTGATGTTCTCCAGCACCGCCAGCGACCGCACAGGCGCGCCCCTGTCATCACGTTCGAGCACCGCCGAGAGCTCGACGTCGAGCACGCTGCCGTCGCCGCCCAGCATCTGGTATTCGACCCGCTCGCAGCGACCGCTGCGGAAGAACGCGGGCAGCACTTCTTCGCGGGCGCGGCGCTGTGACTCGGGCGTCAGAAAGTCCGACGACAAGCACCCAATGACGTCGGCCCGCTGGTAGCCCAGCACCTGCAGCCAGGTGTCGCTG
>JANOAM010000799.1:0-1565 GCA_031411215.1 Betaproteobacteria bacterium | reverse complement strand
TCAGTTTCTGCACCACCGTGGCGTTGGCGGGCGCCGGCTTGGACCAGGCCGGACAGGCTGCGGTGGTGTTGAAACCCAGCGCGTCAATGTTGTCCTTGGCCGCGAAGGGCACACCAAACAGCGGGTAGGCCTGCAGCAGCGCCGCGCCCTGCAGGCTGGAAGCCCGGGCCAGGGCTTGCAGCGCGTCGCAGCGCGCAGCCAAGGCGGTTTCGTCGATAAGCTGGATCCAGGCGTGGGCCCAGGCGGACTGCGCCAGCCGGGCGCGGCGTTGCAGCAGCAGGGGCGCCAAGGGCAACCCGTCACGCACCACCCGGTGCCAATCGGCCAGGGTGAGCAGGGTGGTTTCGCTGGGAGCCATGAAGGTGCACGTGCTGGTATACAAGTCAGTGCGCCAGCAGGAACCGTGCCAAAGTGCGCAGGTACGGGCCCGTGGCTTGAAGCCGGATGCCCTGCCCGCATCTGCAAATTCCCGTCCTTGCCAGCGCCGACCGCCATGTCCGACACGACTCCGCAGCCCGCACGATCCTTCCGCACCTTGGCCCTTGCCGCGCTGGCGGGTGGTCTGGCAGCCGGCGCAGCCTTCCTGGCCCTGCCCAGCCTGGTGCAAAGCCGCACCGACGCAGCGCCGCGTGCCGTGGCCGCGCGCGGGCCGCTGGGCGCGGACGAACTGGCCCAGATCGACCTGTTCAAGAAGACCAGCCCTTCGGTCGTGCACATCACCAGCCTGGGCGTGCAGCGCGACCTGTTCAGCATGAATGTGCAGCAGGTGCCACGCGGCACCGGCACGGGCTTCGTCTGGGACGGTGCGGGTCACATCGTCACCAACTACCACGTGATCCAGGGCGCCAACGGCGCCCGCGTGACGCTGGCCGACCAGAGCAGCTACGACGCGCAGATGGTCGGCTACTTCCCGGACCGTGACCTGGCCGTGCTGCGCATCGAAGCGCCCAAGGACAAGCTGCCGCCCATCGCGCTGGGCACCAGCCGCGACCTTCAGGTGGGCCAGCGCGTCTACGCCATCGGCAACCCCTTCGGGCTGGACCAGACGCTGACGCTGGGCATCGTCAGCGCGCTGGGGCGCGAGATCGAATCCTTCAACGGCCGCACCATCAAGGGCGTGATCCAGACCGATGCCGCCATCAACCCCGGCAACAGCGGCGGGCCGCTGCTGGATTCCGCCGGGCGGCTGGTGGGCGTCAACACCCAGATCGCCAGCCCCAGCGGGGGCAGCGCCGGCATCGGCTTTTCGATTCCCGTGGACGAAGTCAACCGCATCGTGCCGCGGCTGATCAAGGACGGGCGCTTCGTGCGCCCTGCGCTGGGCGTGTCCGCCGCACCGGCCAACCTGCAGAAGGCGCTGAACCTGCCCAAGGGCGTGGCCATTGTCCAGGTGGGCAGCGGCACGCCGGCGGCCAAGGCCGGTTTGCAGCCCTTCCGCCGCGGCAGCCGGGGCGAGGTGGTGCAAGGCGACGTCATCACCGCCATCAATGACGAACCGGTGAGCGACCTGGACGACATGCTGGCGGTGCTGGAGCGGCGGCAGATCGGCGAAGCCGTGACACTGA
>JANOAM010000798.1:0-2518 GCA_031411215.1 Betaproteobacteria bacterium | reverse complement strand
GCCGCACCGGGGCCGAGCAGCAGGTCCACCAAAGCGCGATCCGGCTGGCTCCTTGCGACAGACCTCAGCCACCGCCAAGCCCAGCCTGGGGCTTGCTACATTCTCCACAACCCAGACCCGGCACCTCCCCGTCGGTATCGGCTAACTCGAACGTTAGGTATGCAAATCACCTCGCGCTCTGCCTTTCACCATGGAGTCCAACTTGTCTCTTCCCCGGCTGCTCCTCCTTGTCTCCTCTCTTGCCGCCGTCCCGTGGGCCATGGCGCAGGACTTCGCACAAGCGTCATTGCCCGCGTCGTACCCGTTGATCGGGCGTTGGAGAACCGAACTTCCCAACTCCAAGTGCGTCGAGGAGTATGAAATCCGCGCGAATGGAACCAGGTCAGCTGTCTCTGCCGAAGAACGCAGCGACTCTGAGTTCAGGATGTCTTGGGCGCCCAGTGCAGCGAACTTCTACAAGTGGGAAGACAAGATCGTCAAGACCAACGGGAAACCCGGCTGCTCCGGTTCTCCGGCCAAAGTTGGACACCTGTCCGTCAACTACGTCCTCCTGCATCCGGATGGAGGGCGATTTTTGCTGTGCACGGATGAAGCCATGAGTGCGTGCTTCGCCGAGTTCTTCTACAAAGGGAAGTGACGCCTGCCGCGGCGGGCCGCGGCGATCACTGCGCGCAGGTTCCAGGCAGTTCGGGGCGTTGCGCTTCCAACGTTATTTGAATGGCGGCCCCGCCAGCCAAGTCACCAACGAGTAACGAACGCCAGTCTTCACCGGACAGACGTTGTGACACATGAATGATGGAAAGACGGTCATCGATCCATGATCCTTGGTGGCCACAAACTCCGGATAAATGATCAATTCCCCACCGGTATATTCTTCAGGAGCCGACAACTGAACAGTTGCGCTCAATTTACGTTCTGCCAGCTTGCCCGGGCCAATATCGAAATGCGGCCCGTAATATTCACCAACCTCATAGCGAGTGAACTGAAAGCCTTCTCTGAATTGACTCACATCGAAGCCATACACAGCATCATTGATTTCACAGAGGGCGTCATTCAAACGCTTGAACACCCAATTCGTCGACTCGCTCGGAAATACAAACACCGCAGATGACTTGCGGATCATCGCGGACTCAGCCGGATCCATGTCTTCCACCAGCGCCGGCTTCAGATGCGGCGAGAAGTCTGCAATTAATTGCAAACACTCTTTTGGCGTGAAAACCAATTCGATGGCGGCCAAACGAGTTTGGTCTTTTGGCTCAGAGGTTTCGTTCATCTTTGTCTCTTTTCTTCGACAGGCCTGGTTTCATTCAGTCTGGTTCGTTCAACGTAGGCCGGATTTGATCATGTTCCGGCCGCGCGCAGCCAAACCCAAGCCAGCGCATCCATCGCGCCGCCGACCTTGATGGCGCCGGCAGTACGCGCCACCCACCCATGAACACCCGCACAGCCACCGACGCCGTCCGCATCCCCCACGCAGCCATTGCCGGCCTGGCCCTGGCTGCATTTGCCAGCGGGCTTTCCATGCGCGTCAATGACGCCTTGCTGCCCAAACTGGTCAGCGAGTTCGGCGTCACGCTGGGCGCGGCGGCCCAGGTCATCAGTGTGTTCGCCATCGCCTACGGCCTGGCCCAGTTGTTCTTTGGGCCGGTGGGTGACCGCTTCGGCAAATACCGCGTCATTGGCTGGGCCGCAGCCGCCAGCGCGGTCACCGCCGCAGGTTGTGCACTGGCGCCCGGGTTCGACTCGCTGCGCCTGGCGCGCGCCTTGGCCGGCGCGACGGCCGCCGCCGTGATTCCACTGTCCATGGCCTGGATCGGCGATGTCGTGCCTTATGAGCAGCGGCAGCCCGTGCTGGCGCGCTTCCTGATCGGGCAGATCGTGGGCCTCACCACGGGTGTCTGGCTGGGCGGCTTTGCCGCGGACCACCTCTCCTGGCGGGCGCCCTATGCGGCCATCGCGGTGCTGTACGCCGTGACGTCGGCTGCGTTGTGGACGTTGAACCGCAAGCTCCCGCCCGAGGCCCGCACCATGAAGACCAGCGGCGCTTCGGCGCTGCAGCGCGCGGTGGGCGAGTTTGCCGCTGTGCTGAGCCTGCCGTGGGCGCGCGTGATCCTGTGCCTGGTGTTCTGCGAGGGCCTTTTCCTGTACGGGCCTTTCGCCTTCATCGCTTCGCACGTCCATCACCGGTTCGGCCTGTCCCTGTCGGCGGCCGGTGCCCTGGTGATGCTGTTCGGCCTGGGCGGCTTTGTCTTTGCCATCTTCTCGGGCGGGCTGGTGGCCCGCCTGGGCGAGACCGGTCTTGCACGCGTGGGCGCGGCCTTGATGGGCGCAGCGCTGCTGGTGATTGGCTTTGCGCCCGTCTGGCAGTGGGCGCTGGTCGCCTGCTGGGTGCTGGGCTTCGGCTTCTACATGCTGCACAACACGCTGCAGGTCAATGCCACCCAAATGGCACCGGACCGCCGCGGTGCTGCCGTGGCGTCTTTTGCCGCGTGTTTCTTCCTGGGCCAGTCGGCCGGGG
>JANOAM010000797.1:0-1664 GCA_031411215.1 Betaproteobacteria bacterium | reverse complement strand
GCCTACGGCCAGCAGGCCGCTGGTAGAGGAGACCAGGGTGTAATTGATCGTCGTCCCCGACGTGCCTCTCTTGGTGGAGAACGCGCCGTTGGAGCCCAGGCTCACCGGGGCATTCACGCGGTAGCTGGCGCCGGTGCCGGTCGTCGTGAGTTGCCCGTATTCGAATGCCAAGGACGCGCTGCCGCTGGCCGTGAGTGCCGAGTTGATGGTGATGTTGCGTTCGGCCGTTAGCGTCAGCCGGAAGGAGGTCCAACCACCTGAGGCACCCAAGGTGTCGTTGACGAAGATGTCGCCGTTACCGCCGGCCGTGCCCTGGGTGGCGGTGGCGATGCTCACGTTGCCCAGAGCCAGGTTGGCCGAGAGCGTGGCGCCCGTGATGTCGCCACCTGACGCGGCCACCGTGTAGTCGTTGGGGTCGATCAACCAGGTGCCGGCGCGGCCGTTGGGCGCCGCGGTGCTCACGCGCGCACTGTCGGCTGTGTTCACTCGGCTGCCGGAGGTCTCGATGAAACCGCCGTCGCCGCCTGCGGAGCTGGCGTCCAGCGTGCCGCCCACTTGCGCTTCGCCGCGCTGCAGATTGGCCATCAGCGTGATGCGACCGCCCGCAGCAGTGCCGTCGGATCGTGCGGAAATCTGGCCGCTGTTGGCAACGTTGTCGCCGGTGATCCAGACTTCGCCGTTGCGCTCAACAAGTGTGTTAGCTCGGATGATGCCGCTGTTGTTGACCAGCGAACTGGCCACGCCTTCGGCCGACTGCGTCGTCATGGTGACCACGCCGCCGTCGGCCAGGATGCTGCCGCTGTTGCTGACGTTGCCGGCGTCGCCCGCCGTGACCACGGCGGAGATCAGCCCGCTGCCGCTGATGCTGATGGTGGCCGCACGGCCGCTGGCCAGCACGACCGAACCGCTGTCGACCTGGATGCTGCCCTGGTTGTCCACCCGGTTGCCGAACAGCGCCAGGTAGCCGCCTGCATTGGCACGCAGTTCACCCTGGTTCACCACCGAGCCGCTGCTGCCCGTGGAGTTGAAGTTGTAGCGGCCATTGGCAAAATCTTGCTGCGACAGGTCCAACGTGGACGCGACCAGGCCGCCCACATCGACCTTCGAGCCCGGCGCGAACAGGATGCCGCTGGGATTGACCAGGAAGACCTGGCCATTGGCGCGCAGGTGGCCATAGATCTCGGAGCCGCTGTTGCCGAGCACGCGGTTCAGGGCCACTGAATCCGCACCCGGCTGCACGAATTCCACCAGCGCACCACTGCCGATGTTGAAGCTCTGCCAGTCCATGCCCAGTTTGGGCGTGGCCTGCGTGATCACCAGCGTGTTGCTGCCCTGTTGCAGTGAGCCGCTGCCCACCACCACACGCCCGCCCATGGGCAGCGTGTTGACGCCGACCTGCGCATGCGACAAGCCCATGCTGCCCAGCAGGGCCGACAACAACCAGGCCAGCAGCCGCGACATGCGCGGCCGTCGACGTTGTGCCGCTCGCCGTGCAGAGACACGGCCTGCGCCGCGCTTGGCCTGAGCCGTTCGGGAGGGTCTGGATACGGGGGCAGTGGTCATGGTGATTCTCCGGGGCCTGGTGTGGTGAGCGTCCCAAGCGCTAGGGATTCAGGAAGAACTGGACAAACAATCGCGGGCTGGAATCGGATCCGCCGGTGGTG
>JANOAM010000796.1:0-2376 GCA_031411215.1 Betaproteobacteria bacterium | reverse complement strand
GTGTAGCCCTCCAGCAGCGGTTGCGGCGCAGGCTTGACCGTGGCGATGGGCAGGCCTTCCAGCGAACGGGCGTCGGGCATCTGCAGCAGGCGTTCATGCACCCAGCAACCGGCCGCGATGTCCTTCAGCGCCACGCCGATGGGGATGCCATAGCGCAGCACCGGCGCACCCGCAGCAATCGCCGCCAAGGCCACCTTGTGGCCTTGCGGCACGCGGTCCACCAGGGTCAGGTCTGATGCATGCGCGTCCACCAGAACCGTGCCGGCGTCCAGGCCCCCGTCATTGGCCACGATCGCGACGTTGTCGCGTTCGTTCATCAGGATGGTGAGCGGCTTGGCGGACACGGTGTTCTCCTTCAAGGTCGTTGACCGGCTTCGGCCACTTCGCGGGTCCAGGCGCGCGATTGTTCACTCAGGCTCAAGCCCAGGCCCGGCCGCGTCGGCACCAGCATGCGGCCGTCCTTGATGTCCAGGCGTTCGTTGAACAGCGGCTCCAGCCAGTCGAAATGTTCCACCCAGGGCTCGGTGGGGTAGGCCGCGGCCAGGTGCACATGCAGTTCCATCGCGAAGTGCGGGCCCAGCATCAGGCCGGCTGCTTCAGCCTGTGACGCGATCTTCAGGAACGGAGTGATGCCGCCCACACGCGGCGCGTCCGGCATCAGGTAGTCGGCGGCGCGGTGGCGGATCAGGTCGCCGTGTTCCATGGCGCTGGTCAGCATCTCGCCGGTGGCGATGGGCGTGTCGAACTGCGCGGCCAGCGCGGCGTGACCCTCGTGGTCGTAGGCGTCCAGCGGTTCTTCGATCCACACCAGGTTGAAGTCTTCGAACACACGGCACATGCGCTGGGCCGTCGGGCGGTCCCATTGCTGGTTGGCGTCCACCATCAGTGGTGCGTCGTCGCCCAGGTGCTTGCGCACGGCTTCGACACGTTGGATGTCCAGCTGGCGGTCCGGCTGCCCCACCTTGAGCTTGATGCCGCCAATGCCACGTTCGCGCGAGGCAACGGCGTTGACCAGCAATTGCTCCAGCGGCGTGTGCAGAAAGCCGCCTGACGTGTTGTAGCAGGCCACCGAATCGCGGTAGCTGCCCAGCAGCTTGGCCAGCGACAGACCCGCGCGCCTGGCCTTCAGGTCGTACAGCGCGACGTCGAACGCACCTATGGACTGCGTGGACAGGCCGCTGCGGCCCACCGACGCACCAGCCCAGCACAGCTTGTTCCACAGCTTGGCGATGTCGCTGGGGTCTTCGCCGATCAGCGCCGGGGCGATCTCCTTCGCGTGCGCAAACTGGCCTGGGCCGCCAGCGCGTTTGGAGTAGCTGAAACCCAGGCCTTCATGGCCGTCGGCGGTCTGGATTTCCGCGAACAGCATCGCGATCTCGGTCATCGGCTTCTGCCTGCCGGTCAGCACTTTGGCGTCGCTGATGGGGTTGGCCAGCGGCAGGTAGCACGATGAAATCCGAACGTGCGCGATGCGGTCCGTGGACATGTCAGGTCGCTCCGTGGGCTTCAACGTACAAGGCGTAGACCGAGTGGCAACTGGCCATGTAGAGGCGGTTGTTCTTCGGTCCACCAAAGGTGAGGTTGGCGCAGCGTTCCGGCAGGCGGATGTGCGCCAGCGGCTTGCCTTGCGCATTGAATACACGCACGCCGTCCAGGTCTTCGCTTTTGCCGCGCAGCTGGAAGACTTTTCGGCCGCCGACATCCGTGGGCTCGGCTTCCAGCGCGCCGTTGCTGCCCCAGCCGCACCACAGATTGCCATCCCGGTCCACGCGGAAACCGTCCAACGCGCCCTGGTCGGCCGCGTCGATCACCTTGGCCTTGTTGGACAGCGAAACACCGTCCGCACCCACGTCATAGCTCCAGATGCTGCGGTTGGGCGTGCCCTTCCACTCCACCACGTAGAGCTTCTTCTCGTCGGGGCTGAAGGCCAGGCCGTTGGGGTTGACCAGGTCGGTCAGCACGGTGCTGATCTTGCCGTCGCGGTCGATGCGGTAGACGTTGGTGGTGGCCTGCTCGGGTTTGGCGCGCGAGCCTTCCCATTCGCCGTTGATGCCGAACAGCGGGTCGGTGAACCAGATGCTGTCGTCAGACCGCACCACGATGTCGTTGGGTGCGTTCAGGCGCTTGCCTTCAAAGCTGTCGGCCAGCACGGTGATCTTGCCGTCCTTCTCCGTGCGTGTGATGCGGCGTGTCACCGAGTGTTCACAGGTCACCAGCCGGCCCTGGCGGTCGCGGGTGTTGCCGTTGGCGTAGTTGGCTGATGCGCGGAAGACGCTGAAGCTGCCGTCCTTCTCGCTGTATTTCATGATGCGGTTGTTGGGGATGTCGCTGACCAGCAGGTAGCCACCGGCGCCGGCCGTGGTCTCCGGGAAGTAC
>JANOAM010000795.1:0-4476 GCA_031411215.1 Betaproteobacteria bacterium | reverse complement strand
GAAGTAGTAGAAGTTGTCGGCCGCGCGTGGAATCAGCTGCTTGCCGGTCTGCGCGATGACTTGGCCGGTGTCCATGGTCTCGGTGCGCGCGATCTCGGGCACATGGGCGGCGATCAGGTCACCCAACTTGCGCACCAGGCGGGCCCGCTCCGTGGCAGGCAGGCCGGCCCACTTGGGGAAGGCGGCCTTGGCCGCGGCGACCGCGGCGTTGACTTCGGCCTCACCCCCGGCAGCGACTTCGGCCAGCACGTCTTGCGTGGCGGGGTTGAGGGTTTCGAAGGTCGTGGCGCTGTCAACTGCTTTGCCGTTGATGAGGTGCTGGATACGCATGGTGTGGATGTTTCTATCGACCGAAGGCGTCGTCGCCGACGATGGTGTTGAGCAGGCTGCCGATGCCGTCGATCTCGCAGACGACTGCATCGCCTTCGTTCACGTTGACCACACCTTCCGGCGTGCCGGTGAGGATCACGTCGCCGGATTGCAGCGTCATGAAGCTGCTGAGGTATTCAATGAGCGCCGGGATGTCGTTGACCATGTTGGACGTGTGACCCTGCTGCGTCACCTGCCCGTTGACCCGCGTGCGCAAGGCCAGCGCATGCGGGTCCGGCACCGCGGACGCGGGCACGAACCAGGGACCCAGCACCGTGCCGCCGTCGCGGTTCTTCACGCGCAGGTTGGGGCGGTACCAGTTTTCCAAGTAGTCGCGCACGGCGTAGTCGTTGCACACGGTGTAGCCAGCCACATGGGCCATCGCGTGTTCACGCGGCACGGCCTTGGCGGTCTTGCCGATGACCACGGCCAGCTCGCATTCGTAGTGCATGAACTTCACGCCCGCCGGGCGGCGTGTCTGGCCCCGGTGGCCGATCAGCGAGCCCGGGCCTTTCAGGAAGGCCAGCGGTTCGTCTTTGGCGGTGACCGTGAGTTCCTTGCTGAGTTCCCTCAGGTGGTCGGCGTAGTTCAGGCCCAGCGCGATGATGCTGCCCACCTGGAAGGGCGGCAGCCAGACGACAGCCTCTTCGGCCAGCACACGGCCATCGGTGAGTTGCAGGCCCTGCGGGTGAGGCGTGGCGCTGTGAATGGCGCCGGCGTAGGCCACGCGCGCGGAGGCGGTGTTGGGCACGCTGCTCATGCGGGCGCTCCAACGGCTGCCAGACGCAGGCTCAACCGGCCGAGTGCAGGGCAGTCGACGCTGATGTGCTGACCCGCACGGGCCAACGGCGCACCTGGGCTGCTGCCCAGCAGCAGGATGTCGCCGGCTTCCAGGCTCATGAAGTCGGTGGCATCCGCGATCAGTTGCGCGACACCGCGTGTGCGGCCTGCCGTACTGCTTTGCTGCGCGGGCTGTCCGTCCAGCAGCAGTTGCAAGAGCAGGTCATCAGGGTTCGGTACCTCGGCAACGGGAACCACGCGCGGGCCCAGCGTGCAGAACCCATCACGGGCCATGAAGCGCAGGGCAGGGCGGTAGTGGCTCTCGTGCGGCACCCGCAGGTCCATGGCCAGTGCATAACCGGCCACCCAGTCCAGCGCCTGCGTCACCGGCAAGCGGCAAGCGGCTTTGCTGATGACGATGGCCAGGCTTGCGTGCACCACCAACTGCGCCACGCCCGCGGGCACCGCAACCGGCGTGTCGTTCATCCAGCGCAAGGAGTTGCGCGGGCGCACGGTCAGCACCGGCGCCGTGGGCAAGCCTTTGTAGGGCGGCTGCAGCGCAGCATCGCCCAATGCCAACAGCTCACCGGCATCGTTCAGCAGCGCGGCATAGACCGTGCCTGAAAGCCGGTAGGGCGGCACATCAAAGCAGAGATCGGACAGACTCATGAAGGGCCTTGGCGGGTTTTCGGCCTGCAGGTTGGCGTGGGCGCATAAATTCACTAACAGGTTAGCAATGTAGTTGCTAAGATGTGGACATGTCAAGCGTGCGCACCCCCACTGGAAAGCTCCGCCGGACGCCCGCTCGGAAGGCGCAGAAGGGCAGCCGCGCTGCCGCAATCACGCACCGCAACCTGCCGCTGTTGCTGCTGCACGCACGCGAAAGTGTCATCGCCCATTTCCGCCCGCTGCTCAACGAACATGGCGTGACGGAACAGCAGTGGCGCATCGTGCGTGCGCTGCTGGAACATGGCGCCCTGGAGCCGCGCCAGATCGTCAGCATCTGCCGCATCTCCAGCCCCAGCCTGGCGGGTGTGCTGACCCGCATGGACGAACTGGGCTTGGTGACCCGCGAACGGCTGGACCATGACCAGCGCCGTGTGCACGTGACGGCCACGGCCCGCAGCCGCACGCTGGCTGCGTCCATGGCGCCGCGTGTGGAGGCCACCTACGCCGCGCTGGAAGCCAGCCTGGGGGCCGAGTTCATCGAAGGCCTGTACGCCACGCTGGACATGCTGATCAACCGGCTGGGGGACCCGGCTGACGATGGTGCCTGAGCTCACGGAATGTCGTAAGGCTGTTCGTCCGGCGTGTTGAGCGCGATGCTGCGGTAGTGGGCACGCCAGCTGTCCGGCGGATAGCTTGCGGGGTCGCGCGGGGCCAGGTAGTCCGCGATCTCGAAGTGGTTGACCTTGTAGCCGAGTGGTTCGCTGTCCATCTGTGCCGTGCCACGGATGTGCGACATGATGGAACGGCAGAGCAGGGCATAGGCCCAGGGCGCAGCGCCAATGCCGTCCAGACCGACACCCGGGAAGTACAGGTTGGGCGCGTCCAGGCTGTGGAATATGCCGCCGCAGCGCGCGCTCAGCGCGTTGACGCTGCGGATGGCGGCGATGGCCGGCACGTCGAAGTACGACAGGTCCACGCCGTAGCCGGTGCCCCACAGCAGCAGGTCCGGCTGCAGACAGTGCCCGTCCGACAGCGCGACGCTGCGGCCGGTGATGGACTGCACCTGCGCCTGGTGGCGGTCGATAGCGCCGAAGTTCGCCAGCATGCCGGGGCGTCCGGGGATGAGCTGGTCTTGCCGCACGTCGAAGTCATGCGCGGGCAGGATGTCGCTGATGCCGAACTTCTCGTAGCGGGATCGTAGGTCGGCACCGATGGTGGCGCTCTGCTCAGCCGCCGGCGCGCCGCTGGCCTGCAACCGCGCGAAGCCGCGCACGCTGCCCGCGATGTGCTTGGGCTTCTTCGTCGGCGTGAACCACTTCAAGCCCCGGTAGGCCCAGACGACGCGGCGTGCGCCCTGCTGGAAACACAGCTCCAGCAGGTCGAAGGCCGACGCGCCGCCGCCCACCACCAGCACCTCACGCCCGGCCAGCACGGCCGGGTCGCGCAGCGCGCTGGAGTGGAATTCCTGCACCGTGCTGTCGGTGCGCACAACTTTCGGAATGACCGGTGTGTTGTGCCCACCGGTCGCGGCGACGACGTGCCTGGCTTGCAGCACGCCTTGCGGAGTCACCAGCTCCCAACCGGGGCCGCTGACGCGGGCCCGCTGCACCGGCGTGTTCAGGCGGATGCCGTCTGCCAGGCCGAAGCGCTGCACCCAGGATTCGATATTGGCCAGGATGTGCGGCTGCGTGGCACCGGCCAGCGGCAAGTCGCCCAGCGCCCAGTCCGCAGGGCTGATCTGGATGTCCTGCCAGGCCGGCAGGTCGCGCCACAGACCGCCGACGCCGGACTGCTTCTCCAGCACCACGGCCTGCAGGCCCGCCCGTCGCGCGTAGAGCAGCGCCACGACACCGGCCAGGCCGCCGCCCACGATGGCCACGTCGAGGATCTCATTGCCGTGTTCCATGGGCCTCCCAGGGGCAGTTGTGCGGGCGGAAGTTGACAATAGTATCAATTATGTGGCCAATGGAATCAAGTTTTGATATAAACATCAAGTGCAAACCCTCCAAGAACTCGGCGAAGCTGTCGCTGCGCGTCGCAAGCTGCTGGGCCTGAAGCAGGGCGATGTGGCGGCCAGGGCGGGTGTGACGGCCGAATCCCTGTCGCGCTTTGAGCGTGGAAGAGGCGCCGAATTTGGCGCGCGCAAGCTGCTGGCAGTTCTGGCGGTGCTGGGTGCAGAACTGGATGTGGTGGCCCAGGGCCAGTCGGGCAATCTGGATGAGCTGCGGCGCGAACGGGCGCAGCGAACCACAGTCCGACCCATCGCCCACGCGCCGGGTGAGGGCGCGCGGTGACGCAGTTGTCCGTGTACGTGCTGGGCCGCGAGGTCGCCACGCTGGAGCAACCTGGCGACTTCAAGAGCGTGCTCACCTACCACCCGAATGTGGCGGTGGACGACTTCGTGTCGCTCACCATGCCCGTGCGCACCGAGTCCTACGTGTGGGACGACCAGCTCCCACCCGTGCTGCAGATGAACCTGCCCGAGGGCTACTTGCTGCAGGTGCTGCAGGAACAGTTCGGCCCGCACATCGGTGCCAGCCCGATCGCCTTGCTGTCCGTCATCGGACGCAACATGGTGGGCCGTGTGCAGGTGGCCGCACCGGGTGCCGAGCTGGCCCAAGCGGCCAAGCCCGTAGAGGTGGCCGCGCTGCTCAAGGG
>JANOAM010000794.1:0-2057 GCA_031411215.1 Betaproteobacteria bacterium | reverse complement strand
CTTGCCCAGTCCGGCGCTCAGCTCGAACCCCTTGAACACCTGCGCCACGCGGCGAGTCAGGGTGGCCTGCAGATCTTCATATCGAACGCCGGCCAGCATCACGGTGCCGACTCTGGGAATCATCACGCGGCCGCTGCGGTCAACCGTCAGGCGGAGGTCGGCATCAACGGAACCCCAGATAGCCACGCCAATCTCGTCACCTGTCTGGATCAGGTAGTCGGTCGGAACTTCCGGATTGAAATCGGCCGCGCCGATGGCCAATTCACTGACCAGGTCCATACCGAAGCGCGGGAGGTCGACAAAGGCCTCGAATTCGCCAGGTCTTGCGGCCACCGGCACTGAGGTATTCAGCTGCGGGCCCGACGACGACGGCAGATCAGCCGTGGGTTGTCGCAAGCGGATCGGGCCGCCAGCTTGCCCCGTGGGATCCATGGGCGATTGCGGAATGGGCGAGTTGCCGCCTCCCGCCAACTGCCCCTGCGCAAGCGCAGGGGCAAGCAGAACCAGCGCCACCACGGCAGCGGTCGCCAAGGGACACCACATGCGAATCGGAAGAAGACTTGTCATTGCGCGCGAGGCCGGTCGGATCGCTGACCAAACCCATGATTCTACTGAGCGGACTGATCGGGCATCGTCTCAGGTCAGGTCATGCAAAGGGGCCGACCATCTGCCGGGGTGCACTCGCGCTGCTCACGGCAACGGCGGGCACGGCGAGGCTGACGATCAAAGTCAGTGACACTCGAAATCGTGCACCTCGAAGCTAGAATCCCCTCGTGCAAGTACTCGCCTTGTCTTTTTTCGTGTCCTTCCTGGTGACAGCCTGGGTCGTCCACGCCTCGCGCGGGCGCGCCAGGTTCATGCTGGATCACGACGTGTCGGGGCCGCAGAAGTTTCATTCCCGCCCCGTCCCGAGGGTGGGTGGCGTTGGCATCGTGATTGCGCTCGCCGCGAGCGCTGTATTCCTGCTGATTGCCTACCCGCGCTTTGGCCGCCTTGCGTCGCTTCTGATGTTGTGTTCCGTGCCAGCCTTTTTTGCCGGGCTGATCGAAGACGTCACCAAACTGGTCAGCCCGGCCAAGCGCTTGGTGGCCACTGTCCTGTCGGCCGCACTGGCCTTCTGGTTGGTTGGCGCGCAAATCACGCGCAGTGACATCCCGGGCCTCGACGCCTTGCTCGAGTACCGTGTCATAGCGTTGACGTTGACGCTACTGGCCGTGGCGGGCATTGCCAACTCGGTCAACATCATTGATGGTTTCAATGGCCTAGCGTCCATGTGCGTCGTGATCATGCTGGCAGCACTGGCCTATGTGTCGTTCCAGACCGGCGACCTGCTGGTGGGCGAACTGGCTCTGGCCGGGGTTGGGGCCGTGCTGGGCTTCTTTCTCTGGAACTTCCCGCTGGGTCTGATTTTCCTGGGCGATGGTGGCGCGTACTTCCTGGGCTTCTTCGTGGCCGAGTTGTCCATCCTGTTGCTCGTGCGCAACCCGGAAGTCTCGCCCTTGTTCCCGTTGCTGGTGTGCATCTACCCGGTTTTCGAGACCTTGTTCTCTGTCTATCGTCGCCGATATGTTCGTGCCTTGCCGGCGAGCATGCCCGATGGCATCCACCTGCACTCGCTCATCTATCGCCGACTGTTGCGCTGGGCCGTTGGTGACCGCAGTGCCAAGGCGTTGACACGACGCAATTCCATGACTTCGCCCTTCCTGTGGGCGTTGTGCATGCTGCCTGTGGTGCCAGCTGTCCTGTTCTACGAAAACACCGTGGTTCTGGCGGCGCTGCTGGGGCTGTTCGCGCTGAGCTACATGCTGCTGTATCGGCGCATCGTGCGATTCCGGGCGCCGCGGTGGCTGCGTGTCCTCGCTGCGCCGCCCCGGCCGTTGCGCTAGGGCCTGTTCAATCCTCGGGACCGACGCTGTGGCCAATCGAAGCGATAATCGGCGCACATGACTGAAATCCCCCAGGCGGCGCTCGAGCCCACGGCTGCCCCGCTGTTCAACACCCTCCCCCTAGACCCCAAACTGCTGCGCGCCGTGGCTGATTCGGGCTACACGGCCATG
>JANOAM010000793.1:0-3922 GCA_031411215.1 Betaproteobacteria bacterium | reverse complement strand
CCGCGCGGCAGCGCCAGGATCTTGCTGCGCGGCGTGAAGACGTAGACGGCGTCCGGGTAGAGGTCGATCTTCACGTGCTCCAGGAATTCCGCCGCGTCGCGCGTTTCGTCCTGGATGTCCAGCAGGCTTTGCAGCCACATGCTGGACAGGCGCTGCGCGTCGGGCGCGCCGGTCTTGCCGTCCTTGTCGCCCACTTTGTAGAGCCAGTGCGCTGCCACGCCGGCTTCGGCCACGGCGTGCATGGCCTCGGTGCGCATCTGGAACTCCACCGCCGTGCCCAGCGGGCTGACCAGCGTGGTGTGCAGGCTCTGGTAACCGTTGGCCTTGGGGATGGCGATGTAGTCCTTGAAGCGGCCCGGCACCGGCTTGTAGAGCTGGTGCAGCACACCCAGCGCGACGTAGCAGTCGGTCAGCGTGGGCACGACGATGCGGAAGCCGAAGATGTCGCTGACCTGGGCAAAGCCAGCGTGCTTCTCGCGCATCTTGCGGTAGATGCTGTAGATGGTCTTTTCGCGGCCGCTCACGGCGACCTTGATCTTCTGCTGCGTGAAGGACTTTTCGACTTCCTTCTGCACCCGGTCCACGATGTCGCGCCGGTGGCCGCGTGCGCGCTTGACGGCCTTGGCCAACGCCGCATGGCGCCACGGGTTCAGCAGCTCGAAACACAGCTCCTGCAGTTCGCGGTACATCGCGTTCAGGCCGAGCCGGTGCGCGATGGGGGCGTAGATCTCCAGCGTCTCGCGCGCGATGCGCTGGCGCTTGGCAGCCGCCATGGACTGCATCGTGCGCATGTTGTGCAGCCGGTCGGCCAGCTTGATGAGGATGACACGCACGTCGCGCGCCATCGCCAGCAGCATCTTGCGGAAGCTTTCGGCCTGGCTCTCTTCCCGCGTGTTGAACTGCAGCTTGTCGAGCTTGGTCAAGCCGTCCACGAGGTCGGCGGTGGGGGCGCCGAACTTCTCGATCAGCTGGACCTTGGTGACGCCGCAGTCTTCAATGGTGTCGTGGGTCAGCGCGGCCATGATGGCCTGCGCGTCCAGCTTCCAGTCGGCGCAGATCCCCGCCACCGCGATGGGGTGGGTGATGTAGGGCTGGCCGCTGGCCCGGAACTGGCCCAGGTGGGCCTCGTCGGCAAACTTGTAGGCCTCGCGGACCTGCTTGAAGTCGGCCTTGGAGAGATAGCTCAGCTTGTCCGTCAGTGCGGCGAAGCTGGAGGCCTCCACCGCGGGCGCGGACTCCATGGGCATGAGCGGGTGCCGCTGCAGCCCTTGCAGCGCAGCAGGCAGTAGTTCGGCAGCCAGAGACCTGAGACCCATGGCCCGAATTTAGCGGAGAACGCAAAGCACCAAGGAAAAGGCGCCCGGCCTTGATGGCGGGGCGCCTTTGGCGGGAGTCAGCGCAGGGTCAGACGGGGACCTTGCGCAACATCTCGATACCAATTTCGCCAGCTGCGATTTCGCGCAGCGCGGTCACGCCGGGCTTGTTCTTGGTCTCGATCTTGGGCGCGTGGCCCTGGCTCAGCATGCGGGCGCGGTAGGTCGCGGCCAGCACGAGCTGGAAGCGGTTGGGGATCTTTTCCAGGCAGTCTTCAACGGTGATGCGGGCCATGGTGACTTTCGAGTGTCTTGCGTGGAGGGCGTTCGGGTTCTAGACCAGACCCAGCGCCGCAAAGACCTGCGAGCGGTTGCGCATCTGGGCGGCGTACTTCAGGCGCTGGGAGTGCACAACCGTTTTCAGGTCGAACAGCGCCGTTTCGAACAAGCTGTTGATGATAACAAAATCAAAGTGCCGGGCCTGGGCGACCTCGTGGCGGCCGTTGGCCAGGCGCTTGCTGATGACCTCGGGCGGGTCTTCGCCGCGGCGCGTCAGGCGCTGTTCCAGTTCCTGCCAGCTGGGCGGCAGGATGAAGATCAGCACGGCGTGCGGGAAGATCTTCTTGATCTGCAGCGCGCCCTGCCAGTCGATTTCCAGCACCACGTCCTCGCCGTGCGCCAGGCGTTCTTCGATGGCGCTGCGGCTGGTGCCGTAGAGGTTGCCGTGGACCTCGGCCCACTCGAAGAAGTCACCCTGGCCGGCCATTTCGCGGAAGGCGGGTTCCTCGACGAACCAGTATTCCCGTCCATGCACTTCCTGGCCGCGTGGTTGGCGGGTGGTGTGCGACACCGACACGGCCAGACGCGAATCGAGCTCCAGCAGGGCTTTCACCAGGCTGGACTTGCCGGTGCCGCTGGGTGCAGCGACGCAAAAGAGGTTGCCGGGGGTTTCCATCCCCCGGCATTTTACGAGGCGGGCTCCGCCGGAACGGATTACTTGCCGGCCATCACCACGGGCGTGGCGGTGTGGCGCAGTTCCGGGTAGCGGCCGGTGTATTCGCGCTGCAGTTCGCGCAACTCGCCGCTGGCAATGGCGGCCAACGTCTCGGCGCGCACCTGGGCACGCGTCAAGGTGGAGATGAAGGGCGCGCGGCGCTCGGGTTCGACTTCGCCGCGGTACAGCGTGCCTTCGGCGCGCGCCTGGGCCAGTTCGGCCTGCACCTCGGCACGCGCCTTCTGCGCGGTGAAGGTCTGCGCCGGCTCGGCGACGATTTCCTGCGCCACGGCTGCGCCGCTGGTGACAAGGCTCAGGACGAGGGCGGCGAACAAGGTGGTGGTCTTCATGGTGGTTTCCTTCAGTGGGTTCGGAGGGCGTTCACGGGTTTGAGGGTTCTGCGGTCTTGCCTGCAGGGGCCGGCTTCAGCGCCGACCACGGAATGAATTCTGGAAACCGAAAACCACAGCTGCCGGACAGCGAGATGACAAATTCGTAATCCAGCCCGGGGCCTGAAAATGCGACCATTGCCACCTGTTTCATCGCGCCCATTTCCCCTGCCATGCGCTTACTCGTGGTCGAAGACGAAGCCAAGCTGTCCCAGTACTTGCACAAGGGGCTGAGCGAGAACGGCCACGTCGTGGACGTGGCCCGTGACGGCATCGAAGGCCGCCGCCTGGCCACCGGCGGCCAGTACGACCTGGTGCTGCTGGACCTGATGCTGCCGGGCTTGGACGGCTTTGGCGTGCTGCAGGCGCTACGGGCACAGAGCACCTACACGCCGGTGCTGATGCTCACCGCCCGCGACAAGGTCGAAGACCGCGTGCGCGGGTTGGAGCAGGGTGCGGACGACTATCTCGTCAAGCCCTTCGCGTTTTCCGAACTGCTGGCCCGCGTGGGCGCCCTGGTGCGCCGTGCAGCGCCTGCAGGCGTCCAGCCCAGTACCCAGCTGAGCCTGGGGGACCTGGATGTGGACCTGCTCGCCCGCAAGGCGCGGCGCGCCCAGCAGCGGCTGGACCTGACCGCCAAGGAGTTCAGCCTGCTGGCGCTGCTGCTGCGCCGCCGCGGCCAGATCCTGTCGCGCACCACCTTGGCCGAACAGGTGTGGGACATGAACTTTGACTCCGATACCAACGTGGTGGAAGTCGCCGTGCGCCGCCTGCGTGCCAAGCTGGACGACCCCTACCCGACCAAGTTGCTGCACACCGTGCGCGGCATGGGCTACGTGCTGGAGGAGCGCAGTTGATGGACACGGCGTCCGCCTGCACCCACTCCATCAGCAAGCGGCTGTCGCGCAAGCTGGCCCTGGTCACGATGCTGTGCATGGGCGCGCTGTTTGCGGGTCTGTGGCTGTCGGTTTCCGTGCTGCTGAAAGAGCGCAACGCGCAGGACATGCAGCAGCGTTGCGAGCTCATCGCCCAGGTGGTGGAGCAGGTGGCCCGCAATGGTGGCGAGGCTGCGGTGGTGGCGCGCCTGAAGTCCGACGAGCCCATGCGTGGCCGCAACCGGCTGCAGGTGTGGACGTCCGACGGCCGGCTGCTGCATGCCGACACGGACATCGGGGCCGCCAGCGGCGAGCACCGCCGCAGTGGCGACTTCAGGATCGCCACCGGCG
>JANOAM010000792.1:0-4524 GCA_031411215.1 Betaproteobacteria bacterium | reverse complement strand
CAAGATCGCGGCCATCCCCACCAGCGCCTACCCCACACCCGCGCAGCGCCCGCTCAATTCAAGGCTGGACACGCGCAAGCTGCAGAAGGCCTTCGGCGTGACTCTGCCGCACTGGCAACAAGGCGTGCAACGCATGCTCACCGAGGTGCTGGGTTGACCCCGCGCCCACAGGAGAACAAGACATGAACCGCAAAGGCATCATCCTGGCCGGCGGCTCCGGCACGCGCCTGCACCCGGCCACGCTGGCCATCAGCAAGCAACTGCTGCCGGTCTACGACAAGCCGATGGTCTACTACCCGCTGTCCACGCTGATGCTGGCTGGGATGCGTGACGTGCTGGTCATCAGCACGCCGCAGGACACACCGCGATTCCAGTCGCTGCTGGGCGACGGCAGCGCCTGGGGCATGAACCTGAGCTACTGCGTGCAGCCCAGCCCCGACGGCCTGGCGCAGGCCTTTATCCTGGGCCGCCAGTTTGTGGGCGGCGGCCCCAGCGCCCTGGTGCTGGGCGACAACATCTACTACGGCCACGACTTTGCAAGCCTGCTGGCGCGAGCCGACAGCCGCAGCAGCGGCTCCACTGTGTTTGCGTACCACGTGCACGATCCGGAACGTTATGGCGTGGTCGAGTTCGACGCCCAACGCCGTGCGCTCAGCATCGAGGAGAAGCCCAAGTCGCCCAAGAGCCACTATGCCGTCACGGGCCTGTATTTCTACGATGAGCAGGTCTGCGACATTGCCGCGTCCATCAAGCCCAGCGCACGCGGTGAACTGGAGATCACGGCGGTCAATGCGCAGTACCTGCAACAGAACCAGCTCAACGTGGAAATCATGGGCCGCGGTTATGCCTGGCTGGATACCGGCACACACGACAGCCTGATGGAGGCTGGCCAGTTCATCGCCACGCTGGAAAAGCGCCAGGGTCTCAAGGTGGCGTGCCCGGAAGAGATCGCCTACCGCGCCGGCTGGATCGACGCCGCCGCGCTGGAAAAGCTGGCCGCGCCGATGCTCAAGAACAGCTACGGCCAGTACCTGATGCAGGTGCTGCGCGAAAAGGTGTACTGAATGATCCCCCAAACTCACTTCGTTCGCTGCCCCCCAAGGTGGCGCGATGGCCCTTCGGGCGGCCGGGCGGGCAATCATGAAGTTGATCCCCACCGCCCTGCCCGGCGTGCTGATCGTCGAACCGGCCGTCTTCAAGGACGATCGCGGCTGGTTCATGGAAAGCTACAAGGACCCGGCCTGGCGCGCTGCGCTGCACAACCTGGGCCTGCCCCAGCCGCGGCCCTTCCTGCAGGACAACCACTCCTGCAGCCAGGCTGGTGTGCTGCGTGGCCTGCACTACCAGTTGCCGCCGCATCCGCAGGGCAAGCTGGTGCGTGTGGTCAGTGGCAGCGCGTTTGACGTCGCGGTGGACATCCGCCAGGGCTCACCGCACTTCGGGCAATGGGTGGGCGTGGAGTTGACCGCGGACAACCACCGCCAGCTGTGGATTCCCGAAGGTTTCGCGCACGGCTTCATGGCCCTGGAAGACAACACGCACTTCCTCTACAAGACCACCGATGTCTATGCCAAGGACTGCGAACGCTGCATCCGCTGGGACGACCCGGCCATTGGCATTGCCTGGCCCGCGCTCGGCGCCGCACCCCGCCTGGCACCCAAGGACGCGGCCGCGCCGCTGCTGGCAGATGCTGACAAGCCGGCCTACGCCGCCTGAGCCTCAGTCACGCCACAGCCGAGACAGCGCATCCACCGCATCCGGCATGGCGTGCGCGTGGTTGCCGACGAAAAGGCCGTGTGTGTCCACATAGTTGGCGTTTCGCAGCTCGCCGTGGATTTCGTGGTCGAAGTACTGCACCACCGGGTTCTTGGCGAAGTTGCCGGCCACCACGGGCCGGCACTCGAAGCCGGCTGCGCGCAAGGCGCTCACCAGGTCCTTGCGGCTGCGTGACACGCCGGGCCGGATCAGCAGGCTGAAGCCGAACCAGCTGCTGCGCCCGATTTCTTGCTGCAGCATCAAGGACGGGTGCCCCGCCATCGCGGCCTGCACGGCAGCCGCGTTGTCTCGGCGGCCCTGGATCAAGGCGGGCAGGCGCTTGACCTGTTCGATGCCGATGGCACCCGACAACTCCAGCGGCCGCAGGTTGTAGCCCGGCAGCACAAAGCGAAAGCTCTCCTCGAAAGGGTCGTCGCTTTTGGTGCCGCAGACCTGGTTTTCCTTGGGCAGGTTGCGTGTCCAGCCATGCGCGCGCAGCGACAGCATGATGTGGAACAGCTCTTCGTCGTCCGTCACCACCATGCCGCCTTCCATGGTGGAAATGTGGTGCGAGAAGAAGGCACTGAAGCTGCCCATCACGCCAAACGTACCGGCCTGCCGGCCTTCAAAAGTGGCTCCCATCGATTCGCAGTTGTCTTCCAGCAGGACGATGTCGCGGCCCGCGGTCAGCTCGGCCATCGCATGGAAGTCATTCGGGTTGCCCAGCAGGTTGACGGCCAGGATGGCCCGCGTGCGGTCCGTGATGGCCGACTTCAACTGCGCCAGGTCGAAGTTCAGGGTGCCCAGGTCCACGTCCACGAACTTCAGCTTCAGCCCGTACTGGTGCAAGGGGCTGTAGGTGGTGGACCAGGACACCGCGGGCACGATGACCTCGTCACCGCGCTGCAGCCGCAGCTTCGGGTTGCGCGTGTAGAACAGCGCCGCCACCATCAGCAGGTTGGCCGATGAACCGGAGTTGACCATCACACAGTGGCGGCTGCCGGTGTAGCGTGCGAAGTCGGCTTCGAAGGCGGCGACCTTCTCGCCCATGGTGAAGTGGCCACTCGCGATGACAGCGGCCATCGCGGCATGTTCCTCGGCACCCCAGGTGGCGGTGGCCAACGGGAACTGTGGGCCGGTGGCGTTTTCGCTCATGGGCGGTGGGTCTCCCGGAAAGTCTCTAGGTAGTACTGGTAGCTGCGGGCCAGGCCTTCGCGCAAGCTGATGCGCGGCGCCCAACCCCAGGCCGTCTGCCGCGTCACGTCCACCAGTTTGCGCTTCATGCCAACTGGGCGCGACAAGTCGTGCACGAAGCGGCCCTGCCAGCCCACCACTTCGGCGGCTGCGGCGTAGTAGTCGTTGACGGCGTGGTCATGCCCTGGGCCGATGTTCATCAGCTCAGGCGTGTCGTGGCCCTGGTGGATGTGACGCACCACGGCGTCAGCCAGGTCAGCCGCGTCCATGAACTCGCGCCGGGCCGTGCCGTCGCCCCAGACATCCACCGTCGCGGCGCCGCTGACGCGAGCCGCATGCAGCTTCAGCAACGCTGCTGCCACCAGGTGGGAACGCTCGGCATCGAAGTGGTCGTGGCGGCCATAAAGGTTGCACGGGATCAGGGTCCGGTACTGCAGCGTCGGCTCTTGCTGCCGCAGGTATTGGCACAGCCGCGCAGCGTAGATCTTGGCCAGTGCATAAGCTTCGTTGGTAGGCTCCAACTCGCCCGTCAGCACCTGCGCTTCCTTCAGCGGCGCATCGCTGCCGCGCGGGTACATGCAGGAACTGCCCAGATTCAGCAAGGTGGGAACGCCGCAGGCCACTGCGCCCAGGATCACGTTGCGCCCGATGTCGGTGTTGCGCACCAGGAAGTCCACCGGACGCGCCATGTTGGCGTGGATGCCGCCCACCAGCCCGGCGGTGTGGATCACCACCTGCGGACGCACGTCGCGCATGAAGGCCTTGACCGACTCGCCCTGCTCCAGGTCCAGGTCCTGCCTGCGCGGGGCCACCAGCTCCCAACCGCCAACGGCGGGGTGTTCGGCGATGTTGCGGCCCACCATGCCGGCGCCACCGGTCAGCAGCACACGCAGGCGGCCCGCCGCAGCCGTGTTCACTCGACTTCTACCGGCTGCTCGAAGCCGTGGTGCTTCAGCAGCGCACGGCGCCGCGCTTGCGCCAGGTCGTGCTGCACCATCTCGCGGACCATTTCTTCCAGCGTGACTTCAGGTGTCCAGCCCAGCTTGTCGCGGGCCTTGCTGGCGTCACCCAGCAGGGTGCGCACCTCGGCCGGTCGCAGGTAGCGTGGGTCCACGCGCAGAATCACGTCGCCCACACGCAGAGCTGGCGCCTTCTCGGGGTCGGCAATGGCGGTGACGATGCCGACCTCGTCGGCACCCTCGCCCTGGAAGCGCATGGACAGACCGAGTTCGCGCGCGGCCAGCAGCACGAATTCGCGCACGCTGTGCTGCTGCCCGGTGGCGATGACAAAGTCCTCGGGCTGCGCTTGTTGCAGCATCAGCCACTGCATGCGCACGAAGTCGCGGGCATGGCCCCAGTCGCGCAACGCGTCCAGGTTGCCCATGTACAGGCAGCTGTCCAGCCCCTGGGCGATGTTGGCCAGGCCGCGTGTGATCTTGCGGGTGACGAAGGTCTCGCCGCGGCGCGGGCTCTCGTGATTGAAGAGAATGCCGTTGCAGGCGTACAGGCCATAGGACTCGCGGTAGTTGACCGTGATCCAGTAGGCGTAGAGCTTGGCCACCGCGTAGGGGCTGC
>JANOAM010000791.1:0-5446 GCA_031411215.1 Betaproteobacteria bacterium | reverse complement strand
CGGTGCAATGACATGTTGTCGGACGTCAGCGGAGGAAAATCCTTTGCTGACAACAGGATGCTTGCGCACGCTGGGACGCATTGAGATTCCGTGAAACGCTAATGAAGCTCGCAGGTGGCAAGCTTCAAGGTGATCCCCGGCAATGAAAGGCGCCGGGGATGCTACAGGGCCGCACAGGGCGGGGCCCTTCAACCCGTGAACTGCAGGTCCAGGTCGCCGTGGGCGTAAAGCACCGCGCCGGTGTCGGTCTGCGTGATGCGGTGGCCGCTGCCGGCGGCGGCCAACTGGTAGTCGCCGGGTTGCAGCAGCAGGTCGTCCAGGAACAGCTCACCTTCCACCAGCAGGCACTCTTCGTCATGGCCGTGGCGGTGCTGGGGCACGCTGGCGCCGGCGTAGGCGTGGTACAGGAGCGCCGCCTGGCCGCCGTGCTGCCACAGCACGCGGCGGCGGATCCCGGGCGCGAACGCGGGCCAGCCGGCGTCGGCATCACGCAGCGTGAATGGTGCATCGCCTGAGCTGCCGGGATGGGCCGATTCGCGCAAGAACAGCCAGCAGCCTTCGCTGGACGACAAGGGCAGGCGCCGGGCGCCGGCCGGGTCGACGTGGTAGTCGCGTTCGCCCAGGTGGTCGTCGCCCAGTTCCGCGCTGTCGCGCAACACCAGCCACTCGCGGTGGCAGGCCGGCTCTGCGCCGGCCCAGCGGGCACCTGGCGCCAGCACCAGCAGGCGGGCGCGCAGCGGTTCACCGGGGCGCACCGGTTCGCCGGGTGCGGCCTGGTGCAACCAGGTGGCGTGCACACCGGTGTCCAACTGCTCCGCCGCCCGGCGGGCCGGGCGGGTGGTGCGTATGTCCACGCTCTGGCGGCGTGAGGACTGCACCCGCTCCAGCAGCAGCGGCCAAGTCAAAGCCTGCGCCGGGGGGGCAGATCGGGCCAGGTCAGATCTGTCTCGCAGGGCTCGGTCGATGCAGCATTCATGCGAGGAACCTCCCTCTGGCAGCCCGGCGCTTGTCCGGCGGGCCTGGTGTTCGCGCAGCACCTTGATGCGTAAGGGCTTGCCCGAGCCCACCGCGTGTTTGTGCGGTCACGCACTGTCCTGCAGCGGGCGCCTGCGTGCAAGGAGGCCGACCTGCAATTCTCTGCCTTCAGCGCAACTGCTGCAGGGCACCGGCCATGGTTTCCTGGTACAGCGCAAACCGGTGGATGTCGTTGTGGGCCGCGCCCGGCACCGTCACCAGCCGCGCGCTGGGGGCCAGCGCCAGCAGCGTGTGGCTGTTGTCGGGTGGGATCAGGCTGTCCTGGTCACCATGCACCAGCAGCAGCGGTCGCCGGATGGCGGCCACCGCCAAGTCGCTGCGCAGCGGGTAGCGCAGCACGCCTTGCAGCACCCAGGGGTAGTGCTCGGCGGCCAGCGCGGCCATGCTGGCGTAGGGCGACACCAGGACCGTCAGATCGGGTTGGTGGCGTGCGGCCCAGGCTGCTGCCAGGCCCGTGCCAAGTGATCTGCCGTAAGCCACCACCGCAAGCCCCTGGTAGCGCGGCGCCACGGCCCGCCACACCGCTTCCACGTCTTCGTGCAACTGGGCTTCGGATTCGATGCGTCCGCTGCTCTTGCCAAAGCCCCGGTAGTCCATGATCACCAGGTCCATGTTGGTCTGCCGGTACAGGCTGCCGCCGGTGAACCATTCCTGGAGGTTGCCGCTGTTGCCATGCAGGAAGAACACCACGCCGCGCGGCTCGGGCCGCCGCAGCCACAGCACCGACAACTGGGCGCCGGGCACAGGCACCGACAGTTCCTGCACATCGGCTTCCTGCGTCAGCGGCGCATCGGGCGGCAACGGCTGGGGGTGGAACAGCAGTCGTTCCTGACCCCACCACAGGGCAGCCTGGGCGCTGGCCCAGCCGGCGGCAGGCAGGGCCGCGGCGGCCAGCAGCAGCCGGCGGCCCCGTTGGAAAGTGGTCTGCTTCATGCCTGGGGGTACGTGGCCCGTGGCCGTGTGGATGCAGGGCGCTTCAGGTGCGCCGTGAACGTGGAATCGCCTCAGTTGCGGCGATAGCGGCAGATGCGAAACGGCAGGCCTGTCGCGGTGCTGTGGGCTTGCTCGTCTACCAGCGTGAAAGAACTGCGGTCCCACAGCGGAAAGAAGGTGTCCCCGTCCAGGTCGGCGTCGACTTCGGTGAGCAGCAATTCGGCGGCCCGTGGCAGCGCCTGCGCGTACAGCTCGCCGCCGCCGATCACGAAGACGCGGCCGGCGCTGGCCAGTTGCTGCAGGGCTTCGTCCAGGCTCGCTGCGATGTCAGCACCTGCGGCATGAAAGTCCGCGTTGCGCGTGATGACCACATTGTGTCGGCCGGGCAGCGGGCGGAAGCGTGCGGGCAGGCTTTCCCAGGTCTTGCGGCCCATGATCACCGGGCAGCCCATCGTGGCCCGGCGGAAGTGCCGCTGATCCACCGGGTCGCCGAAGACCAGATCGTTGTCGCGGCCGATGGCGCCGTTGCGCGCCACGGCGGCGATCAGCACCAGTTCTGAACGTGCTTCAAGCGTCATGGCTTCACATTGTGGCGTGCGGTTGCGCCCGCTCGGCCTTGGCCGACGTTATGGCGCGCTGAATCGCACGATGGCGTTGCGTGTCAGCACCAGCAGGGCGCCATCGGCCGCGGCCAGCAGGTCCACCGGGCTGCCGCTGACCCGGCCGAACGCATAGGCCGCGGCGTTGTTGGCCAGGTCGACCGCACCCACGAAGCTGTTCACGTAGTCGGCAAAGAAGTAGGCGCCGCGCCAAGGCGCCGGCAGCGCGCCGTTGGCCGGGTAGAAGGCGCCGCCCGCGATGGCAAAGCCGACAAAGAAGCCGCCCGGGCCTGAGCCCGGCGTGGAGGCCGCGCTGTGTTTGTAAGTGAACAGCGGGCCCGTGCGCCCGGCGGTCACGTTGTCCGGGCCTTCGGACGCGGGCCAGCCGTAGTCGGCGCCGGGTGCGCCCAGGTTGATCTCTTCCCAGGTGTCCTGCCCCACGTCGTTGATGTGGATGCGGCCGGTGCCCGGCTGCACGGCAAAGGTGAAGGGGTTGCGCAGCCCGCGTGTCCAGATGGCGCGGGCCAGGCCGGTCTGGGTGCTGTAGTGCGGGTTGTCGCTGGGGATGCTGCCGTCGTCGTTGAAGCGCAGCAGCTTGCCGAAGGGGTTGCTCAGGTTGGGCGCACTGGCGGAGTTGGCGTTGTCGCCCACGCCCACATAGAGCTTGCCGTCCACGCCAAAGTGCAGGGCGCCGCCGTTGTGGTTGGTGGCGCTGGACAAGGCCGGCAGGTCCACCAGCACCAGCTCGCTTGCGGGCTCCACCACGTCGGCGTTGCTGGCGCTGGCCGTGAAGCGGCTGATGCGGTTGTGCGTGCCGCCGGTGGCGGTGGTGTAGTAGACGTAGAGCCAGCGGTTGGTGGTGAAGGCGGGGTGCAGCGCCACACCCAGCAGGCCCCGTTCGCCAGACGAATCCACGGTCAGGCTCAGGAAGGGCGTGGCCAGCAGGCTGCCGTTTTTCACCACCCGCAGCGCACCGCCCTGTTGCGTGACCAGCAGGCGGCCGTCCGGTGCTTGCGCCAAGGCCGTGGCGGAACTCAGGCCCGTGACCCAGCTCTCGTTGCGTGTGACGCCGGCCGGCTGCGTGCGTGAGCCGCCGAACTGCACCACACGTTCAGCCCAGGCCGACTGGTTGCCAGCGGCGTCGCTCGCGCGCACACGCAGCAGGTGCTGGCCGGAGGCGTGGGCGTTGCTGTCCAGCGTGACGCTGTAGGGCGCGGTCGTCAGCGCGGCGCCTATGGGAACACCGTCGACCTGGAACTCCACGCTGGCCACACCCACGTTGTCGTTGGCCGTGGCGCTGAACGTCACCGTGCCTGACAGAGCGCTGGCGAACGCAGCCGGCGCGGAGATAGCCACGGTGGGCGGTTGGCTGTCGGCCGTGGGGGCGCTGACGGTGACCTGGACCGCCGCGCTGGTGGTGCTGGCGCCTGCGTTGTCGGTGGCGCGTGCGGTGAGGGTCCGCGTGCCGGTGCTGGCGGGTGTCCAGGACCACGCAAAGGGCGCGCTGGTGTCCTCACCCAGCAGCGTGCTGCCGTCGTAGAAGGCCACGCTGACGACCGTGCCGTCGCTGTCGGCTGCAGTGGCAGTCAGTGCCACGGCCACGCCGGTGGTGGCCGTGGCGGGGGCCTGCAGGCTCACGGTGGGTGCCTGGTTATTGGCGGGGCCCAGGTCGGTGAAGCTGGCGGTGACGGAGGTGTCCGCGGCGGGAGTGGCCAGCGTGTGGTTGGCGGCGCCACCGTCGCTCCAGGTGTCGAAACGGTAGCGGCGGCCGTTGAAGACCTGGTCGGCCGCGCCCAGGTCGCGTTCGATGCCCACCACGCCCGTGAAAGTCTGCCCACCGGTGAAGGCCTGGCCGTCCAGCGTCAGCGCCAGCCCGGTCGGTTGGCTTTCCAGCGTGACGCGCGACTTGCGTGGCAGCACGTCGCGTGTGGTCTCGGCCGAGAGGCCGGCGCTGTCGGTGGCGCGCAGGTGGATGCGGATGAAGATGTTGTCGGAGGTCTCGCCGCGCACGGGAAGACTCAGCGTGCCGCCGGTGCCCGCGGTTTCCAGCTGCAGCGGGTGGCTGTGGGTGTCGTGGTGCAGATCAGCCCACCAGGTGAGCCGGCTGCTCGCCAGGGCACCGTCCTCTGCGTCACTGCCGTCCAGCGTGACCGTGAAGGCTTGGCCGACGCTGAACTGCGCGCCCGGGGCTGGCGCCACGATGCGCGGAGCAGGTGCCTGGTTGGGCGCCGGCGTGTCACTGCCGCCACCACCGCATGCAGCGAGAACCAAGCCCAAGAACGCCGCTGTCCACACACGCATGGCCACACCTCTTGCAGGCCATTGTCCGCAGGGCTGGGGCAGCCGGGTGTGACCAGGTGTTCAGTCAGTCGCGAACTGGCAACTAGACGGCGACAGGCGCCTTGATGGCCGGGTGCGGGTCGTAGCCTTCGACGGCGAAGTCCTCATACGCGTAGTCGAAGATCGAATCCGGCTTGCGCTTGATCACCAGCTGCGGATACGGCCGTGGCTCGCGCGACAACTGCAGCTGCACCTGTTCATGGTGGTTGCTGTAGATGTGGCAATCGCCACCGGTCCAGATGAATTCGCCCACGTCCAGGCCGCACTGCTGCGCCAGCATGTGGGTCAGCAGCGCATAACTCGCAATGTTGAAGGGCACACCCAGGAAGATGTCCGCGCTGCGCTGGTAGAGCTGGCAGCTGAGCTTGCCGTTCGCCACGTAGAACTGGAAGAAGGCGTGGCAGGGCATCAGCGCCATCTTCGACAGCTCGGCCACGTTCCAGGCGCTGACGATGATGCGGCGGCTGTCCGGGTTGGTCTTGAGTTGTTTCACGACCTCGGCGATCTGGTCGATGTGGCCGCCGTCGGGGGTCGGCCAG
>JANOAM010000790.1:0-4855 GCA_031411215.1 Betaproteobacteria bacterium | reverse complement strand
CGTGGTGGTGGTGCTCAACGTCAAGGGCCGCGTGGTGGGCGCGGTGGTGGACTCGGTGTCCGATGTGCTGGAACTGAACAAGGACCAGATCAAGCCCGCGCCCGAACTGAACTCCAGCGTCGACGCCAGCTTCATCACCGGCATTGGCACGGTCAAGAACGGCCAGAGCCAGGGTGAAAGCGGCGGCGAACGAGAACGCGAGCGCATGCTGATCCTGATGGACATCGAAGGCCTCATGAGCAGCGCCGACATGGGCCTCATCAACAGCTGAGCGCCCCTGCCTCATCTCACGGATGCGTCCGCGCACCCGTTAACCGCAAGACAGGGCCTGTGCCCTGCAGCAAGGAGCATCTCCATGAATTTCACCCACACCCTGCGCACGGCCGCGCTCACGCTGACCTTGGCTTCCTTCGTCCTGCCCGCCGCGGCCTCCAACGCGAACAAGGACGAAGCCTTGGCCATGGTCAAGAAGGGCGTGGCCTTCATCAAGGCCAATGGCGTTGACAAGGGCTACACCAGCATCAGCGACAAGGCCGGCCCCTTCACCGACCGTGACCTGTACCTGGTGGTCTACGGTCTGGACGGCAAGTGCCTGGCGCATGGTGCCAACCCCAAGCAGATCGGCCGCGACCTGATGGACCTGACCGACGTGGACGGCAAGTACTTCGTCAAGGAACGTGTGGCACTGGCCAAGTCCAAGCCCGCCGGCTTCTGGCAGGAATACAAGTTCACCAACCCGGTGACCAAGAAGGTCGAGCCCAAGGTCATGTACTGCGAAAAGCTGGGTGAAACCGCGGTCTGCGGCGGCGTCTACCAGTAAGCCCGCGCCAACACCGGAGACCCCATGAAGCTCAGCGCCCGGCTGCTTGCACCAGCCCTGATCACCGCCACCGTGACCTTGCTGTCCGGAGGCGCCTTCGTGGTCCTGCAGACACACGAGATCGACCAGGTCGAGCGCATGGGCCAGCAGGCCCTGGACCATCACAAGGCGCTGTCCGAAGGCCTGCGTGGCCTGCAGCAGGTGCGCGCGGATGCCTACCGCACCTTGACGCTGATCGCCAGCCTGGACGATGCCAAGGTGAAGGCCACGCGGGTGGAACTGGCCGAGCGTGTCAAGACCGCCGAGAAGGCATTGACCACACTGCCCCTGGCGCTGGCGGCCGATGAGCAGGCCGGCAGCTTCCTGGCTACGGCCAAGCCGCTTTTTTCGGCGTTCCAGCGCCAGGCAGACCGCGCCATCGACCTGGCGGGCATGGACGCCAACACCGGAGCCGGTGCCATGCGTTCGGCCGAAGACACTTACGCCCGACTGAGCCAGGCGATCGGTGAACTGGCCAAGCGCGGCGAGGCCGTGCAAGCCGAATTGCAGGCCGCGGCCGACAGGCGCAGCCGCATCACCAGCATCGGCCTGGGCGCGCTGGTGCTGCTGGCCATGCTGGTTTCGCTGCTGATGGCCTGGCGCACACAGCGCCGCGTGCTGAGCGAACTGCTGCAGGCTGTGCATTTGAGCCGGGAAGTGGCCCAGGGCCAGCTCAGCGCGCAACCCGAAGTGCAAGGCAACGACGAGATCGCCGAGCTGCGCCGCGCGCTGCGCGACATGGTGGAAGGCCTGCGTTCATCGCTGGAGACCGTGCGCCAGGCCAGCGATGAGATCGGCACCGCCGCGGCAGAGATCGCCAGCGGCAACGCCGACCTGAGCCACCGCACGGAACAGTCCGCCAACTCCTTGCAGCAGACCGCCAGCAGCATGGAAGAGCTGACGGGCACGGTGCGCCAGACGGCGGATTCCGCCAGCACCGCCAACCAGCTGGCCGCGTCAGCCAGCGACGTGGCGCGCCGCGGTGGCGCGGTGGTGACCCAGGTGGTCAGCACCATGAACGAGATCAACGCCAGCAGCAAGAAGATCGCCGACATCATCGGCACCATCGACGGCATTGCCTTCCAGACCAACATCCTGGCGCTGAACGCGGCCGTGGAAGCCGCCCGTGCCGGTGAACAGGGCCGTGGCTTCGCGGTGGTGGCGTCGGAAGTGCGCAGCCTGGCGCAGCGCAGTGCGCAGGCGGCGCGCGAGATCAAGGCCCTCATCGGCGCCAGCGTCGACCGTGTGGAGGCCGGCTCCAAGCTGGTGACCGACGCGGGCAACACCATGAACGAGATCGTCGTCAGCGTGCAGCGCGTGTCCGACATCATTGGCGAGATCAGCAACGCCGCTGGCGAGCAGAGCACCGGCATCGGCCAGGTCGGCAGCGCGGTGTCGCAGCTGGACGGCATGACGCAGCAGAACGCTGCGCTGGTGGAAGAAAGTGCCGCCGCAGCCGACAGCCTTCGCCAGCAGGCAGAGAAGCTGACCGCGGTGGTCAGCCGCTTTCAGCTGGGTGACGCGGTGCGCACCGCTTAGCGGAGCGCCGCGGCGCTACACGGCGCCCGCCCGGCGCAAAGTCTGCAGCACCGGCTGGGTCAGCACCTCACGCAGCCCCCACCAGCCGGCCGCCAGTGCCAGCAGTGCACCCGCGGCGCTGCCCGCCACCGGCACCCAAGGCGACGGGTTCCAGCTGAATTCAAAGGCGTAGCGCGCCAGCAGCCAGCCCACGGCCATCGCAGCCCCGGACGCCAGGAAGCCCGCCAGCGCGCCCACCCCCAGCAGTTCCGCACGCTGCACCTGGGCCAGCAAACGCCCGCTGGCGCCCAGGGCCCGCATGATGGCGAACTCGCGCGCCCGCGTTTCGCGCGTGGCCGTGATGGCCGCGAACAGCACCACCAGGCCTGCCAGCAGGGTGAAGCCGAAGAGGAACTCCACCGCGCGTATGACCTGGTCGAGCACACCCTGCACCTGCGCGATCGTGGCCGACACGTCGATGTTGGTGATGTTGGGAAAGTCGCGGCTCAGGCGGCTGTCAAAGCTGGGCTGGCCCACCACCGCGGGCGGCGCCTTGAACGCACTGATGTAGCTGGCCGGCACGCCGGGCAGGCTGGCCTGCGGGAACAGCACGAAGAAGTTGGCTCGCATGGAACTCCAGTCCACCTTGCGCAGCGAGCTGACGCGTCCTTCCAGCAACTGGCCGGCCACGTCAAAGCGCATGCGGTCACCCAGCTTCAGACCCAGGTCCAGCGCCAGACCTTCTTCCACCGACAGGCCACCGGCTTCGTCGTCCACCCAGCGGCCCGCGGTGATGCGGTTGTGTTCGGGTGGCTTGGCGCTGTGGCTCAGGTTGAATTCGCGTTCGGCCAGGCGGCTGGCGCGTTCGCCGGGGAAGCTGGTGGCGGTGATGGCCTTGTCGTTGATGGCCACCAGCCGGCCGCGGATCATGGGGAACCAGTCGTAGCCGGTAACGCCCTTGTCCGCCAGGGCGGCCTTGAAGGCATCGGCCTGCTCGGGCTGCAGATTGATGACGAAGCGGTTGGGTGCGTTCGGCGGCGTGGACTGGCGCCAGCTGCTGATGAGGTCGGTGCGCAGCAGCACCAGCAGCACCAGGGCCAGCAGGCCCACGGCCAGCGCGCTGACCTGCAGCACGGCGAAGGCGGGACGCGCCGCGATCTGTCGCGTGGCCAAGACCAACCAACGCGGTGCGCGACTCTCCGGCACGGCGCGCTTGAGCACCAGCACCGCCAGCCAGGACAGCAGCGCGAACAGGCCAATCGCCCCTGCAAAACCACCCACCGCGATCAGGCCCAGCCTCGTGTCGGACGACACCGCCAGCAGGAGCGCGACAAAGCCGCCCATGCCGGCCAGCAACACGGTGACTGAGCCGGCCTTCAGGCCGCCGACGTCACGGCGGATCACCCGCAGCGGCGGCACCTGCGAAAGCTGCAGCACGGGCGGCAGGCCAAAGCCCAGCAGCAGGGTCATGCCCACGCCCACACCAAAGAGCGCGGGCCACAGACTGGGCGCCGGCAGTTGCGAGTTCACCAGGCCCGCCAGCAGCCAGACAAACACCCAGTGCACGGCCAGGCCGATCAGCACACCGGCCGTGCTGGCCAGCAAACCCACCAGGCCGAACTCCAGCGAATAGGCCGTGGCAATGCGGCGCTGGCTCAGGCCCAGCACACGCAACATGGCGCAGTCATCCAGGTGGCGCTGCGCAAAGTCGCGTGCAGCAATGCCCACGGCCACGGCCGCCAGCAACGCGGCCAGCAAGGCGACGAGGTTGAGGAATTTCTCGGACCGGTCCAGCGTCTGGCGCATTTCCGCGCGGCCGCTTTGCAGCGATTCGACACGCACCCCGCGCAAAGGTGCAGCCTTGATGCGTTCTTCAGTCCAGGTCACGAAGCGGCGCACGGCCTCGTCGGCACGCGCCATGCCCCAGGCGTCGGGTGCGGCCACGGCCAGGCGGTAGGCCACGCGGCTGGCCGGCTGCACCAGGCCGGTGGCGACCAGGTCGGCTTCGGTCAGCAGCACCCGCGGCGCGAAGCTGGAAAAGCCCGTGCCGCGGTCGGGTTCGATGACGATGATGCGTGCGATCTTCAGCGTGGCGTCCCCCAGCAGCAGCGGGTCGCCGGGCTTGAGCTGCAGCGCGTCGAGCAAGGAAGGATCGACCCACACGGTGCCGGGTTGCGGCCCGGCAGCCAGCGTGTCCACCTGGTCGGCCGACTGCAGACCCTGCAGCTGCAGCCGCCCACGCAGTGGGTAGCTGGCGCTGACCGACTTCACCGCCACCAGGCGCGTGGCGCCGCCCTGGGCGTCGCTGGCACGGGCCATGCTGGGGAAATTGGCCATGAAGGCCGTGCGCAGGCCCAGTTCCGCCGCCTTGGCCAGCAGTTCCGGCGGTGTGGGCTGGTCGCTGCTGACCACGGCGTCGCCGCCCAGCAGCTGGCGCGCGTCGCGCTGCAGGCCGCTGTTCAGGCGGTCGGCAAAGAA
>JANOAM010000789.1:0-2729 GCA_031411215.1 Betaproteobacteria bacterium | reverse complement strand
AGGTCCTTGCACAGCAAGGTCAGGTGGTGCTTGTCGTCCACCTGGCGGATGCGGCGCAACGACTCCGCCGCCGCCTTGTCGTCCAGCCGGCAGACCAGCGCGTAGCTGCTGTCCGTGGGCACGGCGGCCACGCCGCCGGCCTGCAGGATCTGCGCGGCCTGTTTCAGCAGGCGCGGCTGGGGGTTCTGCGGGTGGACTTCGAAGAACTGCGACATGCCGGTATTGTTGCCGCTGTCCTCGGCGTTGCCGCGGCCGCCTTCTCAGTGTCCGCCCGCCGCCTTGGGCGGCACCGTCTGCAGATAGGCGTGCAGCGCCTGCAGGTCGGTGTCATTGAACTTCGCCAGGGACTCGAAGGGCATCACACCAATGGCGCTGCCATCCGGCCGCTTGCCGCTCCTGAACATGCGGGCGAAGCTCTGGGCGTCGGGGTAGCGGGCCATGGCGCTGCCTTCGCCCGGTGTCAGGTTGGCAGCAGCCGGCCAGTCTGGCGGCCCGCCCGGGATGCGTCCACCGGACAGGTCCGTGCCGTGGCAGCCCAGGCACATGTTGGCGACATAACGGCCGTGTTCGGCTGTCGGCCCATCTTCCACCGGCCGCTGCGGCGGCTGGCTGTGGTCGATCTTGGCGGCGGCGTCCTGGACCATGCCGACTGCAACCATCAAGCGCACGGGCAGGCCGAATTCGACGACCGCCGCGCCGCCGGCCGCAGCCGGCATCTGGCGCAGATAGGCCACCAGTGCGCCCACGTCCACGTCCGTGAGGCGGTTGTAGTCCTCGCTGGGCATGATCATCGCGGGCCGGCCGTCGGGCTTGACACCGTGGCGGATGGTGCGCACCCAGTCGGTCACGGCGTACTGCGCGGTGACGCTGCCCGAGCCGGGGCTGATGTGAGGCCCGCGCACACGCAGCATGGGCGTGTCCAGGAACTGGCGGCCGCCACCATCCACCCCATGGCAGTCGACGCAGCCACGGGACGCGTACAGGTAGCGGCCACGTTCCAGCGCGGCCGCGTCCGTGGGCAAGGCCACGGACGCGACCGTCACCGGCACCTGGCGGTTCATCCGGCGCTCGGCCAGGACATAGCCCACGGCCACGGCCGTGGTCGCCAGGGCCAGCAGCGTGGTCGAGGTGAAGAGGGTCCAGCGGGCCCAGCGTTTCATGGTCTTGCTCCGTCTGTATGGTGGCGGTTTAGCGGAAGTGCACCAGGCCGGGCTGCTGCGGGATGTTCAGCGCACGCGCCAGCTTGTCCCAGCGTGGCATGGACAGGCGCGGGCGCACCAGGTCCAGCACGGCGCGGAAGGCTTCCGGCGGCATCTGCATCTGCATGTCGCCCAGCATGCCGGCCAGTTCCGCATGGGCCAGCGCAGGGGCCATCCAGTGGATGACCTGACCCATCTCGGCCGGCGGCACGCTGCCCACCAACGCGTGGTGGATGGCGGCCAGTTCCTCGTCGCTGTAGGCCGACCACAGGGCCTGGTTGTGCGCGGTCTCCTCGATGTGCATGTGCTGCAGGTTCTCAGCCACGAAGAGGGCCAGGTGGCGGTACAGGCGCATGGCCAGACGCGGCCGCTGGCTGCCGGTGGCGTGGGCCACGGCGGCGGCTTCGGCGTCCAGCGCTTCCAGCGAGGCGCGGTGTTCGTCGTGTTCCTGCGCGATGCGCACGCTGCTGCCTTGCAGGCGCGCTTCCAGCGCGGGATGCACGAAGCTGTTCTCGTGGTGCAGGTGGCCGCGCAGAAGCTGGGTCAGCGCAGACAGCTGGGCCAGCGTGTCACGCAGATCGGCTTCGTCGGCGGTGTCCACCGAGCCGACGCGGGTCAACGTGTCACCCATGAAGGCACGCAGGGCCTTGTGGATGGTCGAGTACAGGTCCAGGCGCGGCGCAGTGGCGGGGATGGTGCGGGCCAGGTCAATGACGGTGTTCATGCAGTGTTCCAAGAGGTTCGGTTGCGGTGCATGAACTTTGGGCTTCGGGGCCGTCTGGCGCATCGGCCATGGGAGCCATCGGCGGGCCATTCGATGGGCCATCCGTAGGGCCATCCGTTGGGCCGCTCGGTGGGCCATTCCGCAGGCAGCGCCATTGCGGCGCGGCCGCTGCTCAGGCTGCTTCGGCGTGCGAGTGGTACCAGGCTGCAGCCTGTCCGCACGAGCTGAGTGCCAGCTTGTCCAGGATGTTGGCGACGTGCCGCTTCACCGTGTGCGGCGACAGCTCGAAGGCGCGGGCGATGAGCTTGATGCTGTCACCTGCGGCCAGCCGACCCAGCACGTCCCACTCGCAGGCCGACAGGCCTTGCGTGGACTCGGCCGTCGGCGTGCCTGGCTGGGCAGTTGTGGCAGTCACGGCAGGCGCCACGCGGGCTGCGGTCTCCCCACGCAGCGCCTCGGCCTGCGCGGCCCATTGCGCCCGGGCCGGCTGCTGGTCCAGCAGCGCCAGGTAGCCGTCCAGCGCCAGACGCTGTCTGGCGAGCCCGTCAGGTCAGGTCGTCAGGCGGGCCTCTCAAGCGGGCCCCTCAAGCGACCGCGACCGGGATCTTGCCGATGCGCGCTTGCCACTCCTTTGGCGCCGTGTTGTGCACGCTGGTGCCTGTGGCGTCCACGGCCACGGTCACAGGCATGTCGACGACGTCAAATTCGTAGATGGCTTCCATGCCCAGGTCGGCAAAACCCAGCACCTGGGCGCCCTTGATGGCCTTGGCCACCAGGTAGGCGGCGCCGCCCACGGCCATCAGGTA
>JANOAM010000788.1:0-4800 GCA_031411215.1 Betaproteobacteria bacterium | reverse complement strand
TCATCGTCTACACGACAGGATGGACCGGGCAGACCTTCGGCGTGGCGCGCTCACGCGACCTGCGGCAGTGGCAGCATGTGGCGGACATTGCCGTGCCGCTGACCGGACTCACCAATGTCTGGGCGCCCGAGTGGTTCCGTGACGCGGACGGGCGCCTGTCGGTCATCGTGTCCTTGTCCAGCGGAGGCACCGAAGGCCCGTTCCGGGCCTTTCACCTGCAGCCGACCAGCCCCGACTTCACGGCCTTCAGCGCACCACGCCTGCTGCAAGGCCTGGACCGCAACCCCATCGACACCTTCGTGATACGCCACGATGGCCGTTATGTCGCCTTTGCGAAGAACGAAACCAGCAAGCTGGTCGAACGGGCCTGGGCGGCATCCCTGGACGGCCCCTGGACCTACGACCGCCTGGGCGACTGGGCCGGCTGGGGTGGCCCTTCAGAAGGCCAGTCGCTGATCCCCGTGCGCGACGCCCAGGGCCGTGAAGGCTGGCGCATCCACCTGGACGACTACACACGCAAGACCTACCGCTATTCGGACAGCTTTGACGGCCTGCAGACGTGGACAGCCCTGCGTGACCTGCAAGGCGTGTCCGGCGCCGTACGCCACTTCACCGTGCTGGCCGAAGACACGGCCACGCTGCAAGCGGCCACCGCCCCACGCGGCACGCCGCGCAAGATCAGCTGGGACCGCCATTCGCTGATGTTTGACGGCCAACGCCAAGTGATCTGGGCCGGCGAGTTCCATCCCTTCCGTCTGCCATCACCGAGCCTGTGGCGTGACGTGCTGCAGAAGATGAAGGCCACCGGCTACAACGCGGTGTCCATCTACTTCAGCTGGGGCTACCACTCGGCACAGCCGGGTCAGTACGACTTCAGCGGCGTGCGCAATGTCGAACGGGTGCTGCGGATGGCGGAAGAAGAAGGCCTGTACGTGATCGCGCGGCCCGGGCCCTACGTCAACGCCGAACTGGCCGGCGGCGGCTTCCCCGGCTGGCTGCAGCGCCAGCGCGCCGAAGCCCGCACCGACGCGCCGGAATACCAGAATGCCGCGGGTGAGTGGCTCACGCAGATCAACGCCATCATCGCGCGCCACCAGCTGAGCAACGGCGGCGGCACGGTCATCGCGTACCAGCTGGAAAACGAGTTGTTCTCGGTGCAGCCCAAGAACGCACGCCACATGCAGTTCCTGGCCGACAAGGCGCGGACCGACGGGATCACGGTGCCGCTGTTCCACAACGCGGCCTCGCGGCTGCCGGACTGGACACCACGCAATTCCAGCGCGCATTTTGCCAACCCCGGGCCCACCGACCTCTATGCCTTTGACGGCTACCCGGGTGGTGTGTGCGGTGTGGACGGACAACCTGGCGCACCCGCTGCCGCGCAGGACTGGGGCTTCTACGGCAAGAACTTTCCGCGCGTCGGTTCGCAGGCTTCACCCAACACACCCGGTTTCGTCGCCGAAGTGGGCGGTGGCTGGTTCGACTACTGGGGCAGCAACGGCACCTACGATTGCACGGCGCTGCGCCAGGGCACGGGCTACCAGCGGGTGTTCTACGGCAGCAACCTCATCAACGGCCTGACGATCCACAGCATCTACATGGCTTTTGGTGGCACCACCTGGGGCTGGCAGACCGCACCAGTGGTGTTCACGTCCTACGACTACGGCGCGGCCATCGACGAAGGCCGCGGCCTGCGCCCCAAGGCGCTGGGCCTGAAGCAGATGGGCCAGTTCGTGCAGGCCGCCACGCCGGTGCTGGCGCAGATGGACCCGGGCCCGGTCATCACGCCGGACAACCCGCGCGTCAAGCTGGTTCACAACGTCAATGCGGCGCTGAAGAGCCACGTGCTGTTCGCGCTGCACAACCCATCGTCCAACACCGGTGTGGAAGCTTTCAGCTTCACACTGGACACAGGCGACGGGAGCTACCGCGTGCCCCAAGCGGGCCAGCTGAAACTCAGCGGCCAGGACGCCAAGATGCTGCTGGCCAGCTATGCGCTGGAACGCCAGCACCTGGTCTACGCCACGTCTGAACTGCAGTCCCACCTGCGCCTGGGTGCACGCGATGTGGCCTTGCTGCACGGCCGCACTGGCGAAGACGGCGAGACCGTGCTGCGCTACAGCAGCCGGCCCAGCGTGCAGGTGCTGGCGGGCAACGTGGCCATCCAGTGGGACGCGGCACGGGGTGACCTGTGCCTCAACTACCGCCACCAAGGACTGCTGGAAGTGCTGGTGAGTGGGGGAGGGCGCGCGCCGCTGCTGCTGTTGATCGCCGACGAGCCCACCTCACAGGCCTTCTGGCGCCTGCAGGCTGGTGACAGCGCCGTGTTGGCGCTGAGCCCTGCGCTGATGCGCACCGCACAGCGCAACGGCGACACGCTGCAGTTGCAAGGCGACACCGCCACCGACAGCCCGCTGCGTGTGTGGGCCGAGACCGGCATCACCAAGCTGCAGTTCAACGGCCAGCCCGTCGCCGTGCAGCCGGCCACCGCCGGCAGCCTGCAAGCCCGCGCACCACTGCCCGGCCCGCAAGCCTTCAAGTTGCCCGACCTGCACCAGCTGCCCTGGACCCGCCGCGCCGACAGCCCCGAAGCCGCCACCTCCTTCGACGACAGCCGCTGGCGCCACGCCGACGCACGGGTCACCGCGGCCCATGTCTACACCGCCGCCGACAAGGGCCAGCCCGTGCTGGCGATGAGCGACTACGGCTTCCACCGCGGCGACGTCTGGTATCGCGGCCGCTTCCGCACCGGCGCCGGCACACCCGCGGGCGAGGGCGCGTTGGCGCTGGACCTGTTCTTCGGCGCCGGTGGTGCGGGCCTGATCCAGGTCTGGCTGGACGGCCGCTTCACGGGTCAGCATGAACTGGACACCGGCCGGCCGTTCGCCGAAACCACCGACAGCTTCAAGCAGCTGCTGAAAGACCTGCCGGCAGGTGAGCACGTGCTGGCCGTCATGGTCCGCAACATGGGCCACAACTGGGACCTCTTCGCCGACGACGCGCACAAAGAAGCACGCGGCCTGATCGCCGCGTCGCTGTCACCGCGCGGCGGGCGCCGCTACGCCGTGCCCATCGCCTGGAAGATCCAGGGCCACCAGGGTGGCGAGGCCATCGCGGATCTCGTGCGTGGCCCCTACAACAACGGCGGCCTCTACGGTGAACGCCTGGGCTGGCACCTGCCCGCCGCGCCGGACCGCGACTTCAAGACCGGCTGGGAGAGCACGCCACTTCAAGCCCCACCGTCGGCCCCTGGCACACACTGGCTGCGCACCGCCTTCACGCTGGACCTGCCCAAAGGCCATGACGTGCAGCTGGGCCTGGGGTTTGGTGACAGCCCGGACGACCGCACCGTGCCACGCTCGGTGGCCGAACACCGTGTGCTGATCTTTTTGAACGGCTGGAACCTGGGCCAGTACATCGCCCACATCGGCCCGCAGCGTGTGTTTGTATTGCCACCCGGCGTGCTGAATCCGAACGGCGAGAACACCCTGGCCCTGGCCGTCACCAGCGACGGGGCCGCCAACAACGCGCTGGAATCCGTCAAGCTCCTGCCCCTGCACGTGCGGCGCGGTGGGGTGCCGCTGGAACTGGTGGCGTCGCCGCGCTACCTGCAGCGCCCGGCGCCTTGAACCCCTGCACATCGACCCTTTGCTTTGCCATGAAACCATGAACAACCAAGTCCTGGTCCCCACCCACCCCGAGCGCATCCACCCGTTGCTGGGCCACCACCTGGCCGGCCTGGGCGCCGACCGCGCCGACTGGCAGGACACCATCCGCCGGGTCATCCACAACCTGATCCACATCCGCGATGTGGACGGCAGCTTCCTGTTGAAGCTGGACGACGGCCGCGTCATCGACACCAAGAGCTGGCACGGCTGGGAATGGACCCAGGGTGTGGGCCTCTATGGCCTCTGGAAGGTGTGGGAGATGACGGGGGATGAGTCCGCCATGTCCACCATCACCGACTGGTTCACGGCGCGTTTTGCGGAAGTCTCGCCTTCGCGCAACATCAACACCGTGGCGCCCTTTCTCACACTGGCCCACCTGTACCAGCGCACCGGCACGCCGTCCTACCGGCCGTACCTGGACACCTGGGGCGAGTGGGTGATGAAGGGCCTGCCGCGCACGGAAGAAGGCGGCTTCCAGCACATCGTCTACAACAGCGTGAACCACCAGCAGCTGTGGGACGACACGCTGATGATGAGCGTGCTGCCGCTGGCCAAGATCGGCCAGGTGCTGGACCGCCCGCACTACGTGGAAGAAGCCAAGCGCCAGTTCATGGTGCACACCAAGTACCTGGCGGACACGTCCACGGGCCTGTGGTTCCACGGCTGGACGTTTGAGGGCCGCCACCACTTCGCGCGCGCCCGCTGGGCCCGTGGCAATTCCTGGGTGACCATCGCCATCCCCGAGTTCATTGAACTGCTGAAGCTGCCGGCCGACGACGCGCTGCGTTTGTTCCTGACCGAAACCCTGCTGGCGCAGGTGAAGGCGCTGGCCGCGCTGCAGACGGACAGCGGCATGTGGCGGACCATCCTGGACGACACCACGTCCTACGAAGAAGCCGCTGCCACGGCGGGTTTCGCCTACGGCATCCTGAAAGGTGTGCGCCTGGGCCTGCTGCCGGCCGAGTACGAAGCCGTGGGCCGCAAGGCCGCACTGGCGGTGCGCCGCCACATCAACGAGGCCGGTGAACTGACCCAGGTGTCCTTCGGCACACCGGTGTTCAACACGATCCAGGAATACAAGGACATCCCGCTCACCAGCATGCCCTTCGGCCAGTCCATGGCGCTGCTGGCC
>JANOAM010000787.1:0-6365 GCA_031411215.1 Betaproteobacteria bacterium | reverse complement strand
GACTACATCGAGATGGACGCCGCCAGCAACGGCGGCAAGGACGAGATCAAGGACCTCATCGAACGTGCAGCCTACAAGCCCGGCGTCGGCCGCTTCAAGGTCTTCATGATCGACGAGGCGCACCAGCTGTCCAAGGACGCCTTCAACGCGCTGTTGAAGACGCTGGAAGAGCCACCGGAATACCTGAAGTTCGTGTTGGCAACAACCGACCCGGACAAGGTCCTGCCCACCGTGCTGAGCCGCTGCCTGCAGTTCAATCTGCGGCCGATGGCGCCGGACACCGTGCGTGAGCATCTGCAGCGTGTGCTGGGCGCGGAAGACGTGCCGTTTGATGAAGGCTCGCTGCGCCTGCTGGGCCGTGCGGCACGCGGGTCCATGCGCGACGGTTTGTCCTTGGCTGACCAGGCCATTGCCTACGGCGGCGGCAAGCTGAGCGAAGACGTCGTGCGCACCATGCTGGGCGCCGTGGACCGTGGCCATGCACGGGCGTTGGTGGACGCGCTGGCACGCCGCGACGGCCCTGCGGTGCTGACTGCCGTGGATGGCCTGCGTGCGCGCGGCCTGTCGGCCGCGGCCACGCTGGAAGAAATGGCGCGGCTGCTGCAGCAGATGGCCGTGGAACAGGCCGTGCCTGGTGCGCTTGACGCCGAAGACCCGGACAGCGAAGACGCCCGTGCGTTGGTCGGCAGCCTGCAGCCTGACGAAACGCAGCTGCTCTACAGCATGGTGCTGCACGGCCGCGCGGAACTCAGCCTGATGAGCGATGAATACGGCGCGCTGACCATGGTGCTGCTGCGCTTCCTGGCCTTCCCGGCGGCGGCCGTGGGTCCGGCACCAGCGCCGCGGGCAGCGCCTTTGCGTGCGCCTTCAGCACCCGCTGTGGCCACGGTGAAGCCGCTGCTCAAGGCGGTGCAGTTGCCGCAGTCACCAGCGCCAGCCGCATCGGTGCCGGCCCTGGCGTCGCCTGCGCCAGTGGCCTCTGCCGCGCCCGCGCCTGTGCCGAGGGTTGTTGCGGCAGCGGTCGATGTCACGGCCATAGACGCAGCCCTGGGCGACCGCTGGAACAGCGTCGTCAAGGCACTCATCGAAGAAGGCAGCGTTGCCGCGCTGGTGCGCGAACTGGCGCAACAGGCCGGCCTCACGCGCATCGACGAATCGCATGCGCCGGCGCGCTGGTTGCTCACCGTGGCGCGCGAGCCGCTGCGCCAGCCGTCGCTGACTGACAAGCTGGCGGCTGCCCTGTCGGCTCACGTGGGCGCTCCCGTGGCGCTGGACGTGCAGGCCGGACAGCCCGCAGACTCCCCTGCCCAGCGCGACGCGGCGGAACGCCAGCGCCGCCAAGCCGCGGCCGAAGCCACCATCCAGCAAGACCCAGTGGTGCTGGAGTTGATGAACCAGTTCAAGACCGCGCGCATCGTGCCCGGATCAATCAAACCCATCTGAATCTGTTGAGAGGACACAAACCATGATGAAGGGCCAACTGGCCGGCTTGATGAAACAAGCCCAGGCCATGCAGGACAACATGAAGCGCGCCCAGGACGAACTGGCGCTGGTGGAAGTGGAAGGCCAGTCCGGCGCCGGCCTGGTCAAGGTCACCATGACCTGCAAACACGACGTCAAACGCGTGGCCATCGACCCCAGCCTGCTGGCGGAAGACAAGGACATGCTGGAAGACCTGGTGGCCGCGGCTTTCAACGACGCGGTGCGCCGTGCCGAAGAGGTCAGCACCGCCAAGATGGGCAAGCTGACCGCGGGCATGCCGCTGCCCCCGGGAATGAAATTCCCGTTCTGATGTTCGGCATGAAGTTCCCGTTCTGACGTGACCGAGCCAGCGCTTGAAGGCCTGATCGACGCGTTGCGCCGCTTGCCCGGCGTGGGCGTCAAGTCGGCACAGCGCATGGCCTACCACCTGCTGCAGCACGACCGCGACGGCGCTCGCCGCCTGGCCGGCGCGCTGACCGATGCCATGGTGCGCATGCAGCACTGCAGCCGCTGCCACACCTTCACGCAGAGCGAGGTCTGCACCACCTGCCTGGACGCACGGCGCGACGCACGGCTGCTGTGCGTGGTGGAGTCGCCCGCTGACCAGGCGGCGCTGGAACGCAGCGGCAGCTACAAGGGCTTGTACTTCGTGTTGCTGGGACGGCTGAACCCGCTGCAAGGTGTGGGGCCGGGCGACATTGGCGTGGACCAGTTGCTGGCTCGGGTGGATGACGGTGGTGTGGAAGAGGTGATCCTGGCCACCAGCTTCACGGCCGAAGGCGAAGTCACGGCGCAGGCGTTGGGCATGGCGCTGAAGGCGCGTGGCATCAAGGTCACGCGACTGTCCCGCGGTGTGCCCGCAGGTGGTGAGCTGGAGTACGTGGACCTTGGGACGCTGGCCTACGCCATGGGTGACCGACGCTAGACCGCGTTCAGTCTTCGACCGTCGCGCGGTAGGCATGCCAGCTGGCATGGCCCAGCACCGGCCCGACCACCAGCAGGCCTGCGAACCACGGCAGCATTGCCACGGCCACCAACACGCTGATGAGCAAGCCCCAGAACAGCATCACGGGCGTCTGCGTCAACACCAGGCGCAGACTGGTCAGGCCGGCGGTGACGGAATCGGTGTGGCGGTGCAGGATCATGGGCATGGACACCACGCTGACCGAATAGATCAGCAGCGCAAAGATGGCGCCGACGACCAGCCACACCAACAAAAACGTCAGGTTCTCGCCCGACACCAGCGCGCCCAGTGAACCCTGGAAGTCCGGCATGCCGTCAAAAGTGACGGCAAACACCACCAGCGTGCTGCGTGCCCACAGCATTTCCAGCACCAGCAGCACCACGCCGAAGATGCCCAATTGCCCCGTTCGGGCCTGCCAGGCAAACAGCGAGTCCGAGAATTCGGGCGGCTCGCCGTTCTCCAGCCGCTGGCTGACGCGGTACAGGCCCAGGCACAGGAAGGGCCCCATCAGCAGGAAGCCGCCAGACAGCGCCAGCACGTAGGCGGGCGAGCTTTCGAACACTTTCACCAGCGCCCAACCCATCACCATGAAGCAGGCACCGTAGAAGAGGCCGATGCCCGGCGCGCGTCGGAAGTCCTGCCAGCCCAGAGCCAGCCAGCGGAACGGGTCACCCCAGCCCACGGCTTTCAGGACGATGGGCGCCGGTGCAGTGGCTTCCGGGGCGGGCACGCTGTCGTTCATGACGGCCAGCTTAGCGCGCGCGCCTGACGCGCAGGATCTCGTCCAGCACCAGACACAGCGCGCCCAGTGTGATGGCGCTGTCGGCGATGTTGAAGCTGGGGAAGTAGCCACCCGGGAACAGCGGCGACAGGAAGCCGAAGCGGAACTGCAGGAAGTCCACTACATAGCCGTGCATCACACGGTCCAGCACATTGCCCAAAGCGCCGCCCATGATCAGGCTGACCGCAAAGCAGAAGAGCCGCTGCGTCGGGTGGCTGCGCAGCATCCACACGATGAAGCCTGACGCGACGACGCCCAGGCCCGTGAAGGCCCAGCGCTGCCAGCCGGACGCGTCGCTGAGGAACGAAAACGCCGCGCCACGGTTGTGCGCGCGGACCAGGTTGAACCACTCGGTCACCGGGCGCGAGTCATGCAGTTCGAAGTGGCCAATGATCAGCGTCTTGGTCACCTGATCGGCCAGGATGACGATGCCGGCCAGACCCAGCCACAGCCAGAGGCTGGGTCCACCCGTGTTGCTGTTTTTTGCCATGTTCAGGCCACCGTCAGGCCACCGTGCGGACTTCGCCCGCGCCGTAGAGGTTGCTGGTGCAGCGACCGCACAGCAGCGGGTGGTCCGTGTCCTGGCCCACGTCGCTGCGGTAGTGCCAGCAGCGTTCGCACTTGGTGGCGCTGCTGGCTTGCACGGCGACCGTCAGCGCGTCGCCTTGCAGCAGGTCGGCCACGGACGTGATGAACACGAACTTCAGGTCGTCGCCCAGGCGGGCCAGCAGCGCGTGCTGGTCTGCAGGCGCGGTGACCGCCACGTTGGCCTGCAAGGACGAGCCCACACCGCCTGCCGCGCGCAAGGCTTCGATTTCCTTGTTCACCACATCCCGCACCTCGCGGATGCGGGCCCACTTCTGCAGCAAAGCCGCGTCCGGCGCCTCAAAGGCCCAGAAGGTCTCGGTGAAGATCGAGTCACCGCCGTCGAACACCTTCCAGGCTTCTTCGGCCGTGAAGCTGAGGAAGGGCGCCATCCAGCGCAGCATGGCGTGCGTGATCTGCCACAGCGCGGTCTGCGCGCTGCGCCGGGCCAGGCTGCCGGGCGCCGTGGTGTAGAGCCGGTCCTTCAAGACATCCAGGTAGAAGGCGCCCAGATCTTCCGAGCAGAACACCTGCAGCTTGGACACCACGGGGTGGAATTCATGCACCTCGTAGTGCTTGAGTATCTCGGTCTGGACTTCCGCCGCGCGGGACAAGGCCCAGCGGTCGATCTCCAGCATCTGCGCCAGCGGCACGGCTTGTGTCTTGGCGTCGAAGTCGCTGGTGTTGGCCATCAGGAAGCGCAGCGTGTTGCGGGTGCGGCGGTAGCCGTCCACCACGCGAGCCAGGATCTTGTCGTCCACGCTCAGGTCGCCGGAATAGTCGGTGGACGCGCACCACAGGCGGATGATCTCGGCGCCCAGCTGCTGCGTGACCTTGCCCATTTCGGTCACGTTGCCCAGGCTCTTGCTCATCTTGCGGCCCTGGCCGTCGACGGTGAAGCCGTGGGTCAAGAGGCCTCGGTAGGGCGCGCGGCCCTCCATCGCGCAGCCGATCAGCAGCGAACTGTGAAACCAGCCGCGGTGCTGGTCATGGCCTTCCAGGTACAGGTCGGCCTCCGGGCCGGTGGCGTGGCTGCCGCCGGGGTGTGAACCGCGCAGCACGTGGCTGAAGGTGCTGCCGCTGTCAAACCACACGTCCAGGATGTCGTTGCTCTTGGCGTAGTCGGCGGCTTCGTCGCCCAGCCAATCGGCCGGGTCCAGCTGGGACCACGCTTCGACACCGCCTTGCGCCACCACGTTTGCAGCGCGGTCCATGAAGGCCAGCGTCTGCGGGTGCAGTTCGCCCGTCACCTTGTGCAGGAAGAAGGGCAGCGGCACGCCCCAGTTGCGCTGGCGGCTGATGCACCAGTCGGGCCGGTTGGCGATCATGTCGCGCAGGCGGGCCTTGCCGTTTTCGGGGAAGAAGTTGGTCTGCTCGATGGCGGCCAATGCGGTCTGGCGCAGCGTGCCAGGCGCCTTGTCCACTGTGCAGACACCGTCGCCTTCGTCCATGCGCACGAACCACTGCGCGGCGGCGCGGTAGATCACCGGTGTCTTGTGGCGCCAGCAGTGCGGGTAGCTGTGCAGCAGCTTGTCGGTGGCCAGCAGGCGGCCGGCCTGTTGCAAGGCTTCCACGATGACGGGGTTGGCCTTCCAGATGTATTGGCCGCCGAACAGCGGCAATGCATCTTCGTAGACGCCGTTGCCTTGCACGGGGTTGAGGATCTGGTCGCTGGTCATGCCATGGGCCAGGCAGGAGTTGAAGTCCTCCAGGCCGTAGGCGGGCGACGAGTGCACGACACCGGTGCCGTCGTCGGCGGTGGCGTAGTCGGCCAGATAGACGGGCGACTGGCGGCGGTAGCCTTCGTGCGCGTCGGCCAAGGGGTGCCAGAAGTTCAGGCCGGCGAGCTGTTTGCCAACGGTGGTGGCGATAACCGTGCCCTGCAACTGGTAGCGGGCCAGGCACTTCTCCACCAGTGCCTCGGTCAGGATCAGCAGGCCGCGGTCGGTGTCCACCAGTGCGTAGACCAGATCCGGATTGAGGTTCAGCGCCTGGTTGGCGGGCAGCGTCCAGGGTGTGGTGGTCCAGATGACGGCAAACGCGTCCTTGGCGAGTGACGGCAGTCCGAACGCAGCCGCCAGCGCGGCCGGGTCGGCGGCCTTGAAGGCCACGTCCACGGTGGGCGATGACTTGTCGGCGTATTCGATCTCGAATTCCGCCAGCGAAGACCCGCAGTCAAAGCACCAGTACACCGGCTTGGCGCCACGGTAGACGTAGCCACGCTCCATCAGCCGCTTGAGGACGCGGATCTCGCCGGCCTCATTGGCGAAGTTCATGGTGCGGTAGGGGTTGTCCCACTCGCCCAGCACGCCCAGGCGCTGGAAGTCGGCCATCTGCTGGGCGATCTGTTCCGTCGCGTAGGCGCGGCTCAGGGCCTGCACCTTGTCGCGCGGCAGTCCGCGGCCATTGTCTTTTTCGACCTGGTTTTCGATCGGCAGGCCGTGGCAGTCCCAGCCCGGCACGTAGCGTGCGTCATAACCAGCCAATTGACGGCTCTTGACGACCATGTCCTTGAGGATCTTGTTGACCGCGTGGCCGATGTGCAGCTTGCCG
>JANOAM010000786.1:0-2823 GCA_031411215.1 Betaproteobacteria bacterium | reverse complement strand
CAATGCAAGACCGCCGCGCAGGCCAATGCCGAACTGCTGGACCATGGCACGCTCTACGTGGCACGCTTCGACGCCGACGGCAAAGGCCAGTGGCTGCCGCTGGTGCACGGCCAGGGCCCACTCACAGCGGCGAATGGCTTCGCCGACCAGGGCGACGTGGTCATCAAGGCGCGCCAGGCCAGCGACCTGCTGGGCGCCACCAAGATGGACCGGCCGGAGTGGCTGGCCATCGACCAGGCCAGTGGCTGGGTCTACTGCACGTTGACCAACAACAGCCAGCGCGGTGGTGCCGGCAACCCCGGCCCCGACGCCGCCAACCCGCGCGCCAACAACACCATGGGGCAGATCATCCGCTGGAAGGAGCAGGGCGACTTCTCCGGCGAACGCTTTGAATGGAACCACCTGCTGCTGGCCGGTGACCCGCAAGCCGAACGCCCCGAAGCGCGCGGCAACATCAACGGCGACATCCTGTCCGGCCCCGACACGCTTGCCTTCGACCCCAAAGGCCTGCTGTGGATAGGCACCGACATGAGCAACATCGGCAAGGGCGAGATGGCACGCATGGGCAACAACGCGCTGTTGGCCTGCAACCCCGCCACTGGTGAAGTGCGGCGCTTCCTGACCGGGCCCATGGAATGTGAACTGACCGGCGCCACCTGGACACCCGACGGCCGCACGATGTTCGTCAACATCCAGCACCCCGGTGCCGGTGTGTCGCGCGATGGCTCCAGCAACCCGCGCCAATTCTCCAACTGGCCGGACTTCAACCCCGTGGGCCGCCCGCGTTCGTCCACCGTCGCCATCCGCCGCAAGGACGGTGGTGTGATCGGCACATAGAGCCCCCAAGCTCGCTGGCGCTCGCTACCCCCCGAGGGGGCCGTCCGCCAGCGGCCCGGCGGAGCCGGTTCCGCGGCGGGAAGCTTGGTCTGATCTCGAACTACTTCATTCAGCCAAGAGGACGCGGTTGCGGCCTTCGCCCTTGGCGCGGTAGAGCGCCCCGTCGGCGCGGTGCAGCAGGTCCGGCAGGTCGTAGCCCGGCGCGCTGGCCAGGCCCAGGCTCACGGTGATCGGTGCGGCGATGCCGCAGCGTGGGCCCCAAGGGAAGCTGTGCACACGTTCGCGCAGGCGGTCACAGACTTCCATGGCGCGCTGCGCTGCCATGCCGGGCAATACCAGCACAAATTCCTCACCGCCATGGCGGGCCACCACGTCGCCGCTGCGGGTGTTTTCGCGCAGCAGCTGCGCCATGGCCACCAGGACCTGGTCGCCCACGGCATGGCCGTGGCGGTCGTTGACCTGCTTGAAGTGGTCCACGTCCAGCAAGGCCACGGTCAGGGCGCCGCGGCCCACGGCGGCGGCCGGCAGCAGCTCCGCGCAGCGGCGTTCCAGGTGGCGGCGGTTGCCCAGGCCGGTGAGCGGGTCGCGTTCGGCTTCGGCCGCGAATTCCGCGGCCAAAGCGCGGGCCCGCTGCGCTTCGGACCGGGTGACGAAGAGCTGCGACTGGCCGCGCAACTGCGCCGTGGTGCGCTGGCGGTCCAGCCGCTCGGCCTGTTCCAGGTGCGCCAGGGCCAGCGCGGCGTCGCCCAGGGCCCGGGCCGCGCGGTACACGGTGTCGTGGGCGCGGATGGTGGTCTGCTGCGGGCCGACTCCGGCCATCTCGCGCAGCAGCGCCAGCGCAGCCTCGCGCGCGGGTTCGGGCTGGCCTGCGGCCAGCAGCCAGTCGGCCATGGACGTGCGCACGCGCCAGACGTGGGCCTTCAGGCCGCGTGCCTGCGCATGCGCCAGCGCCCTGTCCAGCAGTGGCCAGGCCGGGCTGATCTCTCCCTGCAGCAGCCGCACCTCGCCCAAGTTGCCGGGCACGGCGGCTTCGTAGGTCACGTCGCTGATCTGAGACAGCAGAGTCAAGGCCATTTCGCCGTGCCGGCGGGCGTTGCCCAGCACCTCCTGCAGTTCTGCGTCGGCACCGGTGTCGCGCAGGCGGTGCGCCATGCCTATGGACACGGCACAGGCACCGTTGGCGGCCACCATCAGTTCCCGCGGCGCTTCTGCGCCCGTGGCGGCAGCCAGGGCTTCGTTGAGCGTGCGCACAGCCTGCCAGGAATCGCCCATGCGTTCCAGACAAACCGCCAGCGCGTAGGCGGCGGTGAGCGCGGCTTCAGGGCAGCCGCTGTCATGGCTGGCGACGGCCAGTTCGTGCGCGGCATCCAGCGCCACGTCAAAGGCACCGATCTCGGCGCCGCTCAATGTCAGGCAGCGCAGCAGTTCGCGGTGCAGCGCCGCCGTGGCGGGCGACGCCTGCGCCGCCAGCAGCGGCTGCACACGCTGTGCTTCGTCCAGCATCTGGGTGTGCAGGCCCAGCCGTGTCAGGTGGATGCAGGCCCAGGCGGCAGCGCGCACGGCCTGCTCAGGCTGGTCCAGGCGCTGCGCACAGCGCTCCGCACCACGCGCCGCTTGCAGGCCCGCACCGGCTGCGATGTCCGCGCTGGCGGTGTCCGACAAATGGCTTGCCAGCATGGCCTGCAGCTCAATGTCGTTCACGTGGGCATTCATGGTCCTGAGTTTCTTCCCAACAGCGGTTTCGGCCCGAAGGGCGCGAACTGTAGGAATTCTGCGGACCAGCCCTGGCCCAGGTCGTCCCCCGGCGGGGGGTGTCCCGGGCTCTACAGCCGCTACTTCGAGGTGGGCATCACGAACTCGGCACCTGAGCCCTGTTTCGCGATGCTGTCCGGCCAGCGCTGCATGACGCTCTTTTGCTTGGTGTAGAAGCGCACGCCTTCTTCTCCATAGGCATGCATGTCTCCGAACAGGCTGCGTTTCCAGCCC
>JANOAM010000785.1:0-1711 GCA_031411215.1 Betaproteobacteria bacterium | reverse complement strand
GGTGGAAAAGGTGGCGCGCGAGAAACTCCGCATGAGCTCGGCCACACCGGGCATCACCGCCTATGTGGACGACGTGCCCGCGGCGGCAGGGGCCAGGCCGTGAGCAACGCCGTGAAGAGCGTCAACTACGCCACCAGCCCGTTGCTGGCCAGCCCCACGCCGCCCTGGCGTTCGCGCTTCGTGGTGTTTGCCGTGGCAGCCGCCTTCCTGCTGCTGCTGGGCCGCGCGGTGCACTTGCAGATTCTCAACACCGACTTCTACCAGGCCCAGGGCGAGAAGCGCTTCGTGCACAGCGAAAAGCTGCCCGCCAGCCGTGGCCGTGTGCTGGACCGCAACGGCCTGGCCCTGGCCAGCAGCGTGGCCTTGCCTTCAGTGCAGGTGGAAACCAAAACCTTCAGCGCCGACGCGGCCCAGCGCAAGCAGCTGGCCAAGCTGCTGGCCATGCACCCGGCTGAGTTGGCCGACAAGCTGGACGGCACCGGGACCGTGTTGCTGCGCCGCACGCTGGAAGAGCCCGTGTGGGCCGAGATCAAGGCCCTGGGCTTGAAGGGCCTGCAGGAGATCCGCGAATACAAGCGCCGCTACCCGGAAGGCGAAGCGGCGGCGCCGGTGGTCGGGTTCGTAGACCCTGACGGGCTGGGCCTGAGTGGCATCGAGCTCGTCTACAACCAGCAACTCACCGGTGCCGCCGGTCAGCGCACGGTCGTGCGCGACCGCTTCGGCCGTGTGGTGGAAGACATGGGCGAGCCAACCAGCCCCGTCAACGGCAGCGACGTGATGCTGTCCATCGACTCCAAGGTGCAGTTCTTCGCCTGGCAGCGCCTGCGCGACGCTGTGCGGGAACACAACGCACTGAGCGGCAGCGCTGTGGTGCTGGACGTGCAGAGCGGTGAGCTGCTGGCGCTGGCCAACTACCGCACCGAAGACCCCGTGCGCCGCAACGCCAAGGGCGCGTCCAAGGGCCCGCGCAACGGTGCGCTGGCCGACACCTTCGAACCCGGTTCCACCATGAAGCCCTTCACCGCGGCGCTGGCGCTGGAGCGTGGCCCCTGGAAGGCCGACACACGCATCGACACCGCACCGGGCCGCATCGTCATTGCCGGCGCACCCATCACGGACTCGCACCCGCACGGCACGCTGACCGTGGCGGAAGTGATCCAGAAGTCCAGCAACGTGGGCACGGTGAAGATGGCCATGACCATCCCGGCGCGCGAAATGTGGGAGCTGTACACGTCCATCGGCCTGGGCCAGCGCCCGCAGCTGGACTTCCCCGGCGCCGCGCCCGGCCGCCTGCGCCCCTACAAGAGCTGGCGGCCCATAGAACAAGCGACCATGAGCTACGGCTACGGCCAGTCGGCGAGCCTCTTGCAGCTGGCGCGCGCCTACACGGTGTTCGCGCGTGATGGCGACATCATCCCGCTGACCTTGATCAAGCGCGATGCGGCCGATAGCTCGGTGGCCGGCCAACGTGTCATGTCCGCACAGACCGCGCAGCAGGTGCGCGAGATGCTGCGTCTGGCCGCGGGTCCGGGAGGCACCGCGCCCAAGGCGCAGGCGCTGGGCTACAGCGTGGCCGGCAAGACAGGCACCGCGCGCAAACACGAAGGCAAGGGCTACGCCCAGGGCAAGTACCTGGCCTTCTTCGTCGGCCTGGCTCCCGCCAGCAACCCGCGCATTGTGGTGGCGGTTCTGGTGGACGAGCCGACCAAGG
>JANOAM010000784.1:0-2616 GCA_031411215.1 Betaproteobacteria bacterium | reverse complement strand
CGGGCCTGGCGGGCAGCCTGTTCGCGATGGCGCAGCAGTCGGCCTACCCCAACGTGATGAGCCTGCACAACTCGGGCTTCGTGGTGATGATGGTGCTGATCGGTGGTGGCCTGGTCAGCTTCTGGGGGCCGGTGATCGGCGCACTGCTGTTCATCCTGGCGCGCGACCTGCTGGGCGCCTACACCGAGACCTGGCTGCTCTGGTACGGCCTGCTCTTCATGGCCGTGGTGATCTACCAGCCCGACGGCGTGGCCGGTGCATGGCAGGCCTGGCGCGCACGTGCCTCCTCGCCTAAAAAGACCTTGCCGCAACCGCTGCAAAAGGAGGCCGAACATGGCGCTGTTTGAAGCCCAGGGCCTGCACAAGCGCTTTGGCGACCAGGTGGTGCTGGAGAGCGTGTCGCTGCGCTTCGAGGAAGGACAGCTGTCCGGCATCATGGGCCCCAACGGCGCTGGCAAGACCACCTGCTTCAATGTGCTGACCGGGCGCTACAAGCCCGACCGCGGCCGTGTGCTCTTTGCCGGTGAAGACATCACCGGCCTGTCGCCGCGAGCCATCGCACGCCGCGGTTTGTCGCGTTCATTCCAGATCATGAATCTGTTCGACGACGACACGGCCATCGACAACATCGTCATCGCCCTGCCCGCCGTGCGCGACCACGCGGTGTCGCCGTTTCGCGACCTGGGGCGCCACAGCGCGGCCTACGACCAGGCGGCGCAGATCCTGGCCCGCATCGGCTTGGCCGGCAAGGAGTCCACGCCCGCACGGCGGCTGTCCTATGGTGAACGGCGCGCGCTGGAAATCGGCGTGGCCCTGGCCGCGCAGCCGCGCATCCTGTTCCTGGACGAGCCCACGGCCGGCCTGGGCGCCGAGGGCACGGCGCGCCTGTTCGATCTGGTGGCCGAACTCAAACGCCAGCTCAGCATCGTGATCATCGAACACGACATGAACTTTCTCTTCCGCCTGGCCGACCGCATCTCGGTCATCCATTGGGGCCAGGTCATCGCCGAGGGCTCGCCTGCAGCGCTTCGCGACAACCCCTGGGTGCAGCGCTCCGGTCTGGGCGCGGTGCCCCAATGAGCGCCTTGTCGAAACAAGCAACCGCGCCCATCCTGACGCTGGACGGCATCGAGACCTTTTACGGTGAGACGCAAGCGCTGTTTGGCGCGTCGCTGACGGTGGCGCCGGGTGAGGTGCTGGCCTTGCTGGGCCCCAACGGCGCCGGCAAGACGACCACGCTGCGCTCCATCCTGGGCCTGACGCCGCCGCGCCGTGGGCGCATCCACTTCGACGGCGTCGACATCACGCACTTGCCCACGCACAGGATCGCCGCCATGGGCGTGGGCTGGGTGCCGGACGACCGGCGCATCTTTCCCACGCTGACGGTGGCGCGCAACCTGCAGATCGCCCACAAGCGCACGCGCTTCCGCACCTGGCAGTTGGGCGAGTGTTTCGAGATCTTCACGGCACTGGAATACCTGATGGCACGCGAGTGCGAGAACCTGTCGGGCGGTGAGATGCAGATGGTGGCCATCTCGCGCGCGCTGCTGGGCGCGCCCGGACTGGTGCTGTTCGACGAACCCAGCCAGGGCCTGGCGCCCAAGGTCGTGCAGGACGTGATGGCCACGGTGCTGCGCCTGAAACGCGAAGGTGTGGCCGTGGTGCTGGTGGAGCAGAACGTGGCCTGCGCACTGGCCGTGGCCGACCGGGTGTGCGTGATGCAGGCGGGGCGCATCGCCCACGCCTGCGACGCGCAGACCCTGCGCGACGACCCCGCGCTGCAGCGCCGCTGGCTGGGGATATGAAATGAGCGCACCCCTGCTGCACGTGGAAGGCCTGGTCAAACGCTACCAGCGTGGCTGGCTGCAGAAGCAGACCACCTTCGAACTGCAGGCCGACTTCCAGGTGGAAGGCCCGGCCATCGTCGGCGTGATGGGTGCCAATGGCGCCGGCAAGACCACGCTGTTCGAACTGATCACCGGCGGCAACCGGCCCAGCGCGGGCCGCGTCTGCGTCGCCGGGCAGGACATCCACCAGGTCCGTTACCGCGAACGAGACCGCGTGGCCCTGCACTACCACCAGTCCTACCAGCTGCGGTCCTTCCAGCGCACGCGGCCCGCCTTCATGCTGCAGCCGGCGCACAGCGAGCGCGCGCGTGTGCACCTGTTCGACGAGCCGCAGTTCAACACCCAGGACGGCTACATCGGCTTCATGCTCGACTTCTTCCGCCGCCTGCGTGACGACGGCCGACTGGTCTTCCTGTGCCTGCACCCCAACGAGCCCGTGCACCTGGACATCCTGGCCGATGTCTGCAGCCGCTTCATCTTCGTCAGCAAGGACGCTTCACGCGTCAGCCGTTTGCAGTTTGCCGACTCACTGGACGAGTTGAAGCGCCACAGCCCGGTGGCGAACTACCTGGGGCATCTGGGCCAGCGCTGAGGCTTGCAGGACAGGCGCGGCGCCTACTTGGCCGTAGGCATCACGAACTCGGCACCTGAGCCCTGTTTCGCGATGCTGTCCGGCCAGCGCTGCATGACGCTCTTTTGCTTGGTGTAGAAGCGCACGCCTTCTTCTCCATAGGCATGCATGTCTCCGAACAGGCTGCGTTTCCAGCCC
>JANOAM010000783.1:0-1836 GCA_031411215.1 Betaproteobacteria bacterium | reverse complement strand
CGGCAGAGCCTGCGCGCGGAAGAGGCCAAGGTCGTGACCAACGGCGACGGCTTTGGCATCGGCTGGTATGGCGACCGCGCCGAGCCCGGTGTCTACCGCGAAGTCACACCCGCCTGGAGCGACGACAACCTGCTGGCGCTGAGCCAGACGCTGCGCTCGCGCCTGTTTTTCGCCCATGTGCGCGCCGCCACGGCGGGTGGCATTGCGCGACAGAACTGCCACCCCTTCCGACACAAACAGTGGCTGTTCATGCACAACGGACAGGTCGGCGGTTATGGGCAACTGCGCCGGACCATGGAAAGCTGGCTGTCCGACGAGTTCTACGCCGAACGGCGCGGTGCGACCGACAGCGAACTGCTGTTCCTGCTGGCCATGACACGCATGCACGCGGGCGCTGAGCCCGACGAAGCCATGCTGTCCGTGCTGGACGACACCATGGCGTTGATACGCGAACGCGGCATCACCCAGCCACTGCGTTTTGCCGCCACCCTGGCCGACGGTGAACGCTTCTTCGCCTTCCGCATCGCCACCGACGGCAAGCCGCCGACGATGTACCTGCGCCGCTGCCAGAACGGCGTGATCGTCGCCAGCGAACCGCTGTGCGAAGAAGAACCCGGCTGGCACATGCTGCCCGACGGCGCCGTGGCAACGATCGACAAGAACGGCTGCAGCGTGCGCAGCAGCCGCTTCGAGCCGGCGCTGTTCAGCTAGTCACTTGCGCCAGCGCGCCACCCCCAGGGCCAGCGCGCCCGCCACCACACCCCAGAAGGCCGAGCCCACGCTCCACAGCGTCAGGCCACTGGCTGTCACCACGAAAGTGATGAGTGCGGCCTCGCGGTCGGCTTCGTCCTTCATGGCCACCGCCAGGCCGCTGCCAATGTTGCCCAGCAGCGCCAGGCCGGCCACCGCCAGCACCAGTTCCTTGGGGAACGCGGCGATCAGGGCCACCACCGCGCCGCCCAGCAGGCCCGTGACGATGTAGATCACACCCGCGGCCGCGCTGGCCTTCCAGCGCTGCGCCGGGTCTTCATGCGCCTCGCGCCCCATGCAGATGGCGGCGGTGATGGCGTCCAGGTTGAGCGCATAGCCGCCAAAGGGCGCCAGCAGGAACGATGCGACGCCGGTGGACGTGATGACTGGCGACACCGGCGTGTCGTAACCCGCCGCACGCTGCGCCGCCACGCCCGGCAGGTTCTGCGAAGCCATGGTCACCACGAACAGCGGCAATGCCACGCCCATGGTCGCGGTCAGGCTGAAGGCGGGCATCGTGAACACGGGGGTGGCCAATTCCAGCGGCACGGCGCCCAGTTGCAGTTGCCCATGCAGACCCGCCACCAGCACGCCTACGGCCAGCACCGAGGGCACGGCGTAGCGCGGCCAGAGGCGCCGGCCCAGCAGGTAGGTCACAAACATGGACAGCACGAGCGTGAACTCGCGCTGCATGGACGCGAAGGCATCGAAAGCGAAGCGCGCCAGCACACCCGCCAGCAATGCGGCCGCCAGGGCCTGCGGGATGCGGTTCATCACCCGTTCGAACCAGCCCGTGGCACCCGCCAGCGTGATGAGCAGCGCGCAGGTCATGAAGGCGCCCACGGCCTGGTCCATGGGCACGCCGACACCGGCCGTGGCCAACACCGCTGCGCCGGGTGTGGACCAGGCGGTCAGCACCGGCTTGCGGTACCAGAGACTCAGGCCCAGGCTGGTCAGACCCATGCCCAGGCCCAGCGCCCAGATCCACGACGCCGTTTGCGCGGGTGTGGCGCCCAGGGCCGCAGCAGCCTGGAAGACGATGACCACCGAACTGGTGAAGCCCACCAGCACGGCGACAAAACCGGC
>JANOAM010000782.1:0-1768 GCA_031411215.1 Betaproteobacteria bacterium | reverse complement strand
CTCGTTCGACACTCTGCCGTTGCCCCCCGCCGTGCTGGCCAACCTGCAGCAGCTGGGTTACCTGCAGATGACGCCGATCCAGGCCGCGAGCCTCCCGCTGGCGCTGGCCGGCAAGGACCTGATCGCCCAGGCCAAGACCGGCAGCGGCAAGACCGCAGCCTTTGCGCTGGCCCTGCTGGCCAATCTGAACCCGCGGCGTTTTGCGGTGCAGGCGCTGGTGCTGTGCCCCACGCGTGAACTGGCCGAGCAGGTGACGCAAGAGCTGCGCCGTCTGGCGGCTGCCGAGGACAACGTCAAGGTGCTGACCCTGTGCGGCGGCGCGCCCATCGCACCGCAAGCGCTGAGCCTTGAGCATGGCGCGCATGTGGTGGTCGGCACACCGGGCCGTTTGATGGACCATCTGGAACGTGGCAGCTTGAACCTGGAGGCGCTGAACACGCTGGTGCTGGACGAAGCCGACCGCATGCTGGACATGGGCTTCTTCGAAGATATCCGCACGGTGGCCCAACAGTGTCCCAAGCAACGCCAGACCCTGCTGTTCTCGGCCACCTACCCCGAGGGCATCGCCAAACTGAGCGCCGCCTTCCTGCGCAACCCGCAGGAGGTCAAGCTCAGCGAAGCACCCAAGGCCACGCAGATTCGACAGGTCTTCTTCGAAGTGCAAGAAGAACAGCGCCTGCACGCCGTGGGCCTGCTGCTGAACCACTACCGCCCTGTCAGCACGCTGGCCTTCTGCAACACCAAGCAGCAGTGCCGCGACCTGGTGGAGGTGCTGCGGGCCCAGGGTTTTGCCGCGCTGGAACTGCACGGCGACCTGGAGCAGCGCGACCGCGACCAGGTGCTGGTGCGTTTTTCCAACCGCAGCATCAGCGTGCTGGTGGCCACCGACATCGCGGCACGCGGGCTGGACATTGCGCAGCTGGAAGCCGTGATCAACGTTGACATCACGCCTGACGCGGCCACGCACACGCACCGCATCGGCCGCACAGGCCGCATCAGCCTCGCGGGGCAGGACGGGGGGGACGGTAGTGAAGGTTGGGCCTTCAGCCTGGCCAGCCTGGACGAGATGGGCCGCGTCGGACAGATCGAAAAGGCCGGCAACTTCACCACGGCCTGGCAGCCGCTGGCCAGCCTGACGCCCAGCAGCCCGGAGCCGTTGACGCCGCCCATGTGCACTTTGCAGATCCTGGGTGGCCGCAAGGAGAAGATCCGCCCTGGCGATGTGCTGGGCGCGCTGACCAAGGACCTGGGTTTTGCGTCCACGCAGATCGGCAAGATCAACGTCAATGAATTTTCGACCTATGTGGCGGTAGACACGGGCATTGCCGCGCAGGCCGAGCGCCAGCTGAACGCTGGCAAGGTCAAGGGCAAGAGCGTCAAGGTCCGGTTGCTGCAGGACTGAGCGTCACACCCTCAGCGCGAAGCCAGCGCTTTCTCGATGAAGCGGCGCTGCACGCGAGCCTTGGGCACCGGCCGGTCCCACCACACGCGCACGTCCTCGTCCAGGCCAATGCCGTGCATGTTGTTGTAGATCGCCTTCTTCAGACCTGGTCCCAGCGCGTCGTGGTCGGTGCCGGTGGGGTCCATGAAGCCGACATCGTTGCGCGCAAACCTGCCCGGCGGCAGCGGGTGCAGTGTCACGCCATAGTCCTGCGGCTGCTGGCCCACCGGCGAATGCACGGTGCAGACAAAACGGTGCCAGAAGCCGCTGTGGATGCAGCCATTGGCAAACAGCTGTCGCACCAGTTCCAGTGCGTCCACGGTGTCC
>JANOAM010000781.1:0-3798 GCA_031411215.1 Betaproteobacteria bacterium | reverse complement strand
GCCGCTGCCGATGGCGTCCAGCACGGCCTTGATGCGGTCGTTGGCCTCATAGATGCGCAGCGGCTGGTAGCCCGCAGCGCGGCTGGCCACGACTTCGGCGGTGGACAGGCCGAAGATGAAGATGTTGTCGTCGCCGACCTGTTCACGGATCTCGATGTTCGCGCCGTCGTCGGTGCCGATGGTCAGCGCGCCGTTCAGCGCCAGCTTCATGTTGCCGGTGCCGCTGGCTTCGGTGCCGGCGGTGGAGATCTGCTCCGACAGGTCGGCGCCCGGCATGATGACCTCGGCCACCGACACGCCGTAGTTGGGCACGAACACCAGCTTCAGCTTGCCGCCAATGCGCGGGTCGTTGTTGATGACGCTGCCGATGTCGTTGATCAGCCGGATGATGTTCTTGGCCGACACGTAGCTGCTGGCCGCCTTGCCGGCGAAGATCACCGTGCGGGGCGTCCAATGCGCGCCAGGGTCGGCCAGCATGGCCTGGTAGCGCGCCACCACCTGCAGCACGTTGAGCAGTTGGCGCTTGTATTCGTGGATGCGCTTGACCTGCACGTCAAACAGGCTGGCCGGGTCCACCACCGTGCCGCTGACTTGCCGGATGTATTCGGCAAGCCGCGCCTTGTTGGCGTGCTTCACGGCAATGAAGGCGCTGCGGAAGTCTTCGCGCTCGGCGTGGGGCAAGAGGCGCTTCAACTGATCCAGGTCCAGCCGCCAGCCGCTGCCGATGGTGCTGTCGATCAAGGACGACAGCCCACCGTTGGCCTGCGCCAGCCAGCGCCGCGGCGTCACGCCGTTGGTCATGTTGGTGAAGCGGTCCGGCCACAGGCTCGCAAAGTCGGCAAATATGGTCTTCACCAGCAGGTCCGAATGCAGCGCCGACACCCCGTTGACCTTGTGGCTGCCGACGATGGACAGGTGTGCCATGCGCACGCGGCGTTCGCCGCGTTCGTCGATCAGGGACAGGTTGCGCAGGAATTCGTTGTCGCCCGGGCGGTGGGCGGCCGCTTCGGCCAGGAAGTCCCCGTTGATGCGGAAGATGATCTCCAGGTGCCGCGGCAGCACCTGCTGCATCAAGGACACGGGCCAGGTCTCCAGCGCTTCCGGCATCAGCGTGTGGTTGGTGTAGCTGAACACCTTCTTGGTGATGGACCAGGCGGCCAGCCAGCCGAAGCCGTTTTCGTCCACCAAGAGGCGCATCAACTCGGCCACGCCGATGGCCGGGTGCGTGTCGTTGAGGTGGATGGCCACCTTGTCGGACAGGTTGGTGAGGCGCCCGTGTTCGGCTTTGTGGCGGGCCAGGATGTCCTGGATGCTGGCACTGGTGAAGAAGTATTCCTGGCGCAGGCGCAGTTCGCGGCCGGCCGGGGTGCTGTCATTGGGGTACAGCACCCAGGAGATGTTCTCGTACTGGTTCTTGAACTCGGCCGCGCGCGCGTAGTCGCCGCTGTTGAAGGCGTGCAAGTCAATCTGACTGGGTGCCACGGCCTTCCACAGGCGCAGGGTGCTGACACGGTCTGTGCCGTGGCCGGGGATCACCATGTCGTAGGCCTTGGCGTTGACCTCGCCGGCCGGGCGCCAGGTGGGCACCAGGCTGGGGTCGGCCGCGGGTTCCACCCAGCCGCCGAAGCGCACCGGATAGTGCACGCCGCTGCGCGGGAACTCCCAGGGTGTGCCATCTTCCAGCCAGGGGTCCGGGTACTCGACCTGGCGGCCCGCCTGAATGCTCTGCTTGAACATGCCGAATTCGTAGCGGATGCCATAGCCGAAGGAGGGCAGTTCCACTGTGGCCATGCTGTCCAGGAAGCAGGCGGCCAAGCGGCCCAGGCCACCATTGCCCAAGGCCGCGTCGGCTTCGGTGCTGGCCAGGTCTTCCAGGCTGGCGGCGTGTTCACGCGCCGCCTGGCCCATCTCACCCTTCAGGTCCAGCGCGGCCAGCGCGTTGCTGAGCGTGCGGCCCATCAGGAATTCCATCGACAGGTAGTAGACGCGCCTGGCCTTGGCCTGGCGGTCGGCCGCGTCGCCTGCCACCCAACGTCGGGACAACTGCTCTCGTGCCACCTGCGCCACCGCGTGCATGATGTCCGTGGTGGTGGCTGCTGCAGGCGGCGTGCCCACGGTATGCAGCAGGTGATGATTGACGCTGGCCGCCGTGGCGGGAGCGCTGGTGGCTGCGGCGTCAGTGACGCGTAGAGTGGGTTGGGTCATGGGGTGTGGGGCCCGCGGCGCGGGCCTTGCATGGCAGGGTTGTCCAGATGGAGAAGTGTCGGGGAGGCCGGGTGTCGCGTCAACGGAGCTTGTCCGTCAATGCATGTAGTTTGATTACACAACCAGACTTCCCGAGAAACCAACAAGAGCACTATTCCTTCAAAAGATCTTATGGAAAACTGTTTAACGACAAACAGATAGAAATCATAATTAAAGTCAATTGTAGATCGTTTTGGCTAAAACTTCAGACCGGGCTTGGACTCAGAGTCCAGCATTGAGTCTGTAATTTAGTTGCGCAGACCCCGACGGAGACAGCATGAAACCCATCGATGTGGCCCAAGGCCTGGACCTCCCGCGGCGTGCCGTGGCCCTGGTGCTGGCGGGCGGCCGTGGCAGCCGCCTGAAGAACCTGACCGACAGCCGGGCCAAGCCGGCCGTGTACTTCGGCGGCAAGTTCCGCATCGTTGACTTCGCGCTGTCCAACTGCATGAACAGCGGCATCCGGCGCATCGGCGTCATCACGCAATACAAGAGCCACAGCCTGCTGCGCCACCTGCAGCGCGGCTGGGCCTTCCTGAAAAGCGAGATGAACGAGTTCGTAGACCTGCTGCCCGCCCAGCAGCGGGTCGACGAGGAGAGCTGGTACCGCGGCACGGCCGACGCGGTCTACCAGAACCAGGACATCCTGGCCGCGTACCGGGCCGACTATGTGGTGGTGCTGGCGGGCGACCATGTCTACAAGCAGAACTACGCCCTCATGTTGGCCGACCATGTGGCCCTGGGGCGCGAATGCACCGTGGGCTGCATCGAGGTGAGCAAGACCGAGGCCACGGCCTTCGGCGTGATGGCGATCGACGCCGACCGCGGCATCACCGACTTCGTCGAAAAGCCGGCCGACCCGCCCACCATGCCCGGCAAGCCCGACCGCTGCCTGGCCAGCATGGGCATCTACATCTTCAATGCGCGCTACCTGTACCGGGAACTGGAGCGCGACATGTTCGACCCCAATTCCAGCCACGATTTCGGCAAGGACATCATCCCCAAGATGGTGAAGGCCGGCCTGGCCGTGGCGCACCCGTTCGAGCTGAGCTGCGTGGGTGGCCGGCCCGGTCTTGCACCGTACTGGCGCGATGTGGGCACCATTGACGCGTACTGGGACGCCAACATCGACCTCACGGCCACCGAGCCGCTCTTGAACCTGTACGACACCAGCTGGCCGATCTGGACCTATCAATCGCAGCTGCCGCCAGCCAAGTTCGTGCACAACCAGGAAGACCGGCGTGGCATGGCGATCGAGTCCCTGGTGTCGGGCGGCTGCATCGTCAGCGGCGCGGTGTTCAGGTCGGTGCTGTTTTCCGACGTGCGGGTGCACTCGTACTCGTCGGTGAACTGGAGCGTGCTGCTGCCGGGCGTGCAGGTGGGGCGGCACGCCAAGGTGACGCGCGCGGTGATTGACCGCGATTGCGTCATCCCTGACGGCCTGGTCATCGGAGAGGACGCTGCGGCCGACACCGCGCGCTTCTTCCGCACCGAATCCGGCATCACGCTGGTCACGCGGGACATGCTGCGCAAACTGGGCTGAAGGAAGGCGTG
>JANOAM010000780.1:0-3988 GCA_031411215.1 Betaproteobacteria bacterium | reverse complement strand
GGCATCGCGGCCGGCCAGATCAAGCTGACGGGTGAGGTGCTGGGCGACATCTTCCTGGGCAAGATCACCAAATGGAACGACCCCGCGCTGACCGCGCTGAACCCGGGCGTGCCGCTGCCGGACGCCGCCATCGCGCCGGTGCGCCGTGCCGACGGTTCAGGCACAACCTTCATCTTCACCAACTACCTGTCCAAGGTGAATGCCGAGTGGAAGGCCAAGGTCGGCGAAGGCACGGCCGTTAACTGGCCGGTGGGCGCGGGCGGCAAGGGCAATGAAGGCGTGGCCGCGTTCGTGCAGCGCTTGCCGAACTCCATCGGTTACGTCGAGTACGCCTACGTCAAGCAGAACAAGATGACGTACACGCTGATGAAGAACCGTGACGGCCTGTTCGTGGCGCCCGACGACACGGCCTTCAAGGCCGCTGCCGCCGGTGCCAACTGGTCCAAGACTTTCTACCAGATCACCACCGACCAGCCCGGCAAGACCGCATGGCCGCTGACCAACCCGACCTACATCCTGATGTTCAAGGCGCAGGACAAGCCGGCCACAGCCACCAACGCGCTGAAGTTCTTCGACTGGGCATTCGCCAACGGCGACCAGGCGGCGGACGACCTGGACTACGTGCCGCTGCCTGACGCCGTGAAGGCCCTGGTGCGCAAGCAGTGGGCCGAGCAGATCAAGGACGCCGCCGGCAAGGCCGTGGCGTACAAGTAACCAGGCCCACGCACCACCCCATCCGAGGCAATCATGGCCGCTACACTGCCCGTGAGCCCCTATTCAGAGAACAGCCCGATGGAGCGTGTTGCGCCCAGCGGCGAGCCACACGGCCGCCGCCGAGTCCTGCCTTGGGCCGATACGGCCTTCTCCTTGCTGGCCCACGGCGCGGCCTGGCTGACGCTGCTGCTGCTGGTCGGCATCCTGGGCTCTCTGTTGATGGGCGCCATGCCCGCCATCCGTGAGTTCGGGCTGGGATTCCTGGTGACCACGGAATGGGACCCGGTGCAGCTGAAGTTCGGCGGCCTGGTGATGATCTACGGCACGCTGATGACGTCGTTCATCGCGCTGCTGATCGCTGTGCCGGTGAGCTTCGGCATCGCGCTGTTCCTGACCGAACTGTCGCCGCAGTGGCTGAAGCGCCCGCTGGGCGTGGCCATTGAACTGCTGGCCGCGGTGCCCTCCATCGTCTACGGCATGTGGGGCCTGCTGGTCTTTGGCCCGCTGCTGGCCACCTATGTGCAGCAGCCGTTGCAGGCGGCCTTCGGCAAGGTGCCCGTGCTGGGTGCGCTGCTGTCCGGCCCGCCGGTGGGCATCGGCATCCTGTCGGCCGGCATCATCCTGGCGATCATGATCATTCCGTTCATCGCGGCGGTGATGCGTGACGTGTTCGAGACCACACCACCCATGCTCAAGGAGTCCGCCTACGGGTTGGGCTCGACTACTTGGGAAGTGGTGTCGCGTGTGGTGCTGCCCTTCACCAAGACCGGCGTCGTCGGTGCGGTGATGTTGGGCCTGGGCCGCGCCCTGGGCGAAACGATGGCAGTCACCTTTGTCATCGGCAACTTCAACCAGTTGGATTCGCTGTCGCTGTTCCAGGCCGCCAACAGCATCACATCGGCCTTGGCCAATGAATTTGCTGAAGCGGGCGAAGGCCTGCACCAGGCGGCGCTGATGTACCTGGCGCTGGTCCTGTTCTTCATCACCTTTGTGGTGCTGGCGGCGTCCAGGTTCCTGCTGTCGCGGCTGCGTCGTGGCGAAGGAGGCCGGACATGAGCTCGCTGGGTACTTTGGACACGCAGCGCATGGCGCTGCACCGCCGCCGCAAGGCCACCAACGCCTTGGCTCTGGCGCTGGCCCTGGTCGCCATGGCCTTTGGCGTGTTCTGGCTGATTTGGATCCTGGTGGAGACCGTGCGCCTGGGCCTGGGTGGCCTGGCGTGGTCCGTCTTCACGGAATCGACACCGCCGCCGCAAGCCGATGTGGGCGGCCTGGCCAATGCCATCGTTGGCTCGCTGCTGATGGTGTCGCTGGCCACGCTGCTGGGCACGCCCATAGGCGTGCTGGCGGGCGTTTACCTGGCCGAATACGGCAAGCGCAGCTGGCTGGGTGCGGTGACGGGTTTCATCAACGACATCCTGCTGTCGGCGCCTTCCATCGTCATTGGCCTGTTCATCTATGCGGTGGTGGTGGCGCGGGCCAAGTCCTTCTCGGGTTTCGCCGGTGTGCTGGCCTTGGCGCTGATCGTCATCCCGGTGGTGGTGCGCACCACCGAGAACATGCTGAGCCTGATCCCCAACGCCTTGCGTGAGGCCGCCTACGCGCTGGGCACACCGAAGTGGAAAGTGATCATGGCCGTGACGCTGAAGGCCGCTCGTGCCGGTGTCATCACGGGTGTGCTGCTGGCCCTGGCCCGCGTGGCCGGTGAGACCGCACCGCTGCTGTTCACGGCCCTGTCCAACCAGTTCTTCAGCTGGAACCTGGGCGAGCCCATGGCCAGCTTGCCGGTGACCATCTTCAAGTTCGCGATGAGCCCCTACGAGAACTGGCAGAAGCTGGCCTGGGCGGGTGTTTTCCTCATCACCATCGGCGTGCTGGCTCTGAACATCCTGGCCCGCGTGCTGTTCCGAAACAAGTCCTGAGCCTGGCGCAACCGAGAACACCATGGACACACGAGTCGAGCTCCCCGCCATCGAGAAGGTCAAGGTCTCGGTGCGCGACCTGAATTTCTACTACGGCAGCTTTCACGCGCTCAAGCACATCAACCTGGACATCCCCGAAGGCAAGGTCACCGCCTTCATCGGGCCTTCGGGTTGTGGCAAGAGCACGTTGCTGCGCACCTTCAACCGCATGTTCGAGCTCTACCCCGAACAGCGCGCCGAAGGTCGCATCGTGCTGGACGGCGAGGACATCCTCAGCTCCAAGATCGACGTGTCGCTGATCCGCGCCAAGGTCGGCATGGTGTTCCAGAAGCCCACACCGTTCCCGATGTCCATCTACGACAACATCGCCTTCGGCGTGAAGTTGTTCGAGACGCTGCCACGTGTGGAGATGGACGAGCGCGTTGAATGGGCGCTGAAGAAGTCGGCGCTGTGGAACGAGGTCAAGGACAAGCTGAACCAGAGCGGCGCAAGTCTCTCCGGCGGCCAGCAACAGCGCCTGTGCATTGCGCGCGGGATTGCCATCAAGCCCGAAGTGCTGCTGCTGGACGAACCCTGCTCAGCGCTGGACCCCATTTCCACCGGCAAGATCGAAGAGCTGATCCACGAACTGAAGAGCGACTACACGGTGATGATCGTCACCCACAACATGCAGCAGGCCGCACGCTGCAGCGACTACACGGCCTACATGTACCTTGGCGACCTGGTTGAGTTCGGCCCCACGAACGAACTGTTCATGAAGCCGAAGAAGAAGGACACCGAGGACTACATCACCGGGAGATTTGGCTGAGCGCCAAAGGAGCGAACCACATGTCCGACAAACACCTCTCCACGCAGTTCGACGCCGAACTGAGCGGCATCTCGGGCCGCGTGCTGGAAATGGGCGGCCTGGTCGAGTCCCAGGTCTCGCTGGCCCTGCACGCGCTGACCCACTTCAGCAGTGAAGAAGCCGACCAGGTGATGCACCAGGAAGAGCGGGTCAACCAGATGGAAGTGGAAATCGACCGTGACCTGTCCGCCATCATCGCGCGGCGCCAGCCGACCGCGCGTGACCTGCGCCTGCTGATCGCCGTCAGCAAGACCATCGCCAACCTGGAGCGTGTGGGTGACGAAGCGGCGCGCATCGCACGCACCGTGCAGCGCCTGATCAACACCGGCATCTCCACTCGCCTGCCGGTCAACGACCTGCGCTTTGAAGCCGAACTGGCTGTGGCCCAACTGCGCAAGGCGCTCGATGCCTTTGCCCGCCTGGACACCGCCAAGGCGCTGGAAGTGCTGAAGCAGGACGACCAGATCGACCAGGAATTCGAAGGCCTGATGCGCAAGCTCATCAC
>JANOAM010000779.1:0-2028 GCA_031411215.1 Betaproteobacteria bacterium | reverse complement strand
GGCGCATCCTGGCCCACTGCGGGCTGGAAGAAGAGTCGGCCGTGCACCGGCCGCATGCCACCGAGCGCGTGGTGATGACGGCCAGCGCGATGCAGGTGCGCCAGCCGATCAACCGCGCCGGGCTCAACGTGGCGGCGCCTTACCGCCCGCATCTGCAGCCCTTTGTGGACGCCTACTTCGAAACAGGCACCGCGCCGGTGTGAAACCGCCCTGGTGCAGTGCGATCCCGCGCTCTTCTGGTTTCCCCTAGGGTCGATGCTCCCCCGGGTCGCGGGGTGCATGGTGGCTCGCCGAGTCGGTGCGGGCTGATAGGCTCAGAACCATTGCTTACACGAGGGATTTTCATGTCGAACAAGTTCATTCAGACCGCAGTTGCTGCGGCAGCGGCTCTTGCAGCAGTGGGGTCGCAGGCGGCCACCATCAACCTGATAGACGTGGGTGGTGTCACCGGGTCCCAGGCGGAGTACGGGTTCAAGCTGGCTGCCAAGTATTGGGGCAGCATGTTCACCAACAACGCGACCATCAACATCAACGTCAAGTTCGGGGCGCTGCCGGCCAACGTGATCGGCTCAACGGGCAGCACAAAGAAGGACTACAGCGTTGCCAACTGGGAAAACCGGGTCAACTTGACCAAGAGCAATTCGGCCATCGACCAGGGCATCGTGCTACCGGGCTTGACGGGTGGCGGCATCAGCGGTTTGACGGCCGGTGTCAACGGCAGCGGCGACAACGACAACGCGGTGACGGCCTCATTGGCTGGCAAGCAGTCGTCCAAGGTGCTGTACGAAAACACGGCGGTGCTGAAGGCGATTGGCGCGACGGTTTCGGGCGTCAATGCGGGCAGCATCGATGGCAGCATGACATTCAGCAATACATTTGCCTTTGACTTCGATTCGCGTGACGGCATCACCGCTGGCACCTTCGACTTCCTCGGCGTTGCGATCCACGAAATGGGCCATGCCCTGGGCTTTGTGTCGGGCGTGGACTTCTTCGACTACTACGGCTACCCCAACGGCCCCGGCCGCGGCGCCCTGGGTTACGACTTGAACGACACGTCCATCTTCAGTGCGCTGGACATGTTCCGATACAGCGCGCCGGGCACGCTGGACATGCGCACGGGCGGCACCAGGTACTTCTCAGTGGACGGCGGTGCGACCGCGCTGTTGGGCAACACCATGTCCACGGGTTCCTACAACGGCGACGGCCGCCAGGCTTCGCACTGGAAGGACACGGCTGGCTGCGCGATCGGTAACGGCATCATGGACCCGACCTTCTGCTTTGGGCAGCAAGGCTTCGTGACCGGGTTGGACTTGGCTGCCTTTGACGCCATGGGCTGGAACCTGAGCATGAACGCGCTGACGTATGCCGGCGAGTCGACGGCCGACATTGCCAACCGGATTCCGGAACCCGCATCGTGGGCGCTGCTGATCGCCGCCTTGGGCATGATGAGCGCCACGCGCCGCAACAAGCGCGCTTGATGGGTTGAGCCGGCATTTGCCGGCCCCGACACCAACAACAAGAGCCCTGCGCCACCAAGCGCAGGGCTCTTGTGCTTTCAGGGATCGTCAGGCCAGCTGCCGGCTCAGTTCGTGCAGCACCTCGTAGCAGGGCAGCACCTGCGCCACGGCGCCATTGGGCTGCCGCCCTTCGCGGATGGCGGCGAAGAACTCGCGGTCCTGCAGCTCGATGCCGTTCATCGACACGTCCACCTTGGACACGTCCACCTTCTCGTCCTTGCCGGTGAACAGGTCGTCATAACGCGCGAGGTAAGTGCCGGTGTCGCCGATGTAGCGGAAGAAGGTGCCCAGCGGCCCGTCGTTGTTGAAGGACAGACTCAGCGTGCAGATGGCGCCGTTGGCCGCCTTCAGCTGGATGCTCATGTCCATGGCAATGCTTAAGGCCGGGTGGATGGGGCCCTGTATCGCATTGGCCTTCACGATGGGGCTGCCGCACTGGTAGGCAAACAGGTCCACCGTGTGCGCGGCGTGGTGCCACAGCAGGTGGTCGGTCCAGCTGCGCGCCTGGCCC
>JANOAM010000778.1:0-8439 GCA_031411215.1 Betaproteobacteria bacterium | reverse complement strand
GGCGGGTTTGTACGAACCGCAGGCCACGACGATGTCGTCCATGCGCTCGAAGAACATCAGCTTGGCTTCGATCTGCTTGGTCATGGGGTTCAGGAAGGCGAATTCCTGCTGGCCCTTGCCCTTGGCCTTGGCGATGTCCAGGCGCTCCTTGACGTGGTACTTGCCGTTGGCGTCCTGCATGTTGATGTTGTCCTTGCCGACCAGGCGGGCATTGGCACCATGGGCCAGCGTCTTGCCGGTCATGTCAAAGACCGTGATGTACAGGTCGCGGTCGACCCAGGGGCCGGGCTTGGTCATGAATTCGGCAAAGGCCTTGTCCTTGCCGGCGGACTTGATGTACGCCACGGCCTTGGCCAGCATGGCCTTGGCTTCATCGGGTTTGGCGCGGTCGTCGGACGCAAAAGCGGCCGTCGTGGCGGAAGCCAGCACGGCGGTGGCGGCAAGGCAGAAAGTGCGGCGGTGCAGGGTCATGATCGGGTCTCGGTAGAAGATAGGACAGAGCGCGGGCGCGGCATCAGACGCTCCACGTCTTCTGTATCGGCGCCCTGCCCGCGGTCTTGAGCCGGAAGTGACGCCGGCTTGCCGGCCAGATCGCGTCGCCTGCCCGAGCCTCGTTTCCTGGGGATGGCCCGGCCTGGCCGGCGTCCCTATGCTGCCGGGCACCCAAACGCGAGGAGCGTGTCATGGTGACCAAGACAAACCGGCTGGCGGTGGCTGCGCTGGTGCTGAGCGCGGCCCTGGCGGCGCAGGCCCACCCGCTGGACCCGCTGAACGGCGACGAGATCATCGGCGCGGCCAGCATCCTGCTGCGCGGCGGCGCGGCGCAGCCGGGCGCCATCTTCCAGAGCGTCGAACTGCGTGAGCCGCCCAAACAGGTGGTCCTGAACTGGCGCCCCGGCCAGCCGCCGCCACCGCGCCAGGCCACTGTGTTCTGGCGCCAGAACCGGCAGAGCTTCAAAACCACGGTGAACCTCGGCGCCGGTACGTTCGCGCCGCCAGCGCTGATCCCCATCAGCGACGGCCAACTGGGCCTGACGATCCAGGAGGTCATCGACTTCAGCTTCGCCTTCAACGACCCGGCTTTCCTGGCCGCGCTGGCCCGCCGCGGCATCCGCACACCGGCGCAGCTGGCCAAGGTCTTCGTCACGCCGCTCACCGCGGGTGCTTTCGGTCTGCCTGAGGAGAACCGGCGCATCGTGAAAGCGCAGATGTACTACACCGAAGGCGCCGGCATCAACCTGTACGCGCGGCCCATTGAGGGCGTGCAGGCCGTCATGGACCTGGACGCACGCACGGTGATGCGTGTGCTGGACAGCGGCGTGGTACCGGTTCCGGCCGCCACACACGGCTTCGACGAGGCCAGCGTCGGCGCGCTCACCGGGCTGCGTCCTGCCCTCAAGCCCATCCGCGTGACCCAGCCGCAGGGCGTGAACTTCAGGCTGGACGGCCCCTTCATCGAATGGCAGAAGTGGCGCTTCCACACCCGCTTTGACCGCCGCACCGGGCCGGTGGTGTCCTTGGTCACCTACGCCGGTCGGCCCGTTCTTTACCAGGGCAGCCTGTCCGAGATCTTCGTGCCCTACCAGGACGCCGACCCCAACTGGTTCTACCGCACCTACATGGACGCGGGCGAGTTCGGCTTCGGCCTGCTGGCCTCACCGCTGAAGCTGGGCCTGGACGTGCCCGAAAACGCGGTGCTGCTGGACGCGTTGGTCTCGGCCGCCATCCCCGACCCCAGTGTGCCCGTGGTGCCGCTGCCGCTGCCCCAGGTGGTGGGGGTGTTCGAACGCCTCACCGGCAGCCCGGCCTGGCGCCACTTCGAACAGTTCTCGGGCGGTGCCTATGAAGGCCGCGCCGAGGTGGAACTGGTGGTGCGCAGCATCGCGCAGGTGGGCAACTACGACTACCTGCTGGACTGGGTGTTCACGCAAAGCGGTGTCATCCGCGCCGAGATCGGCCTGACGGGCATCGACGCACCGAAGGCGGTGACCGGTGCAGGCGGCGACCCGGCGCAGAGCAGCCCGGTGGCACCCGGCCTGGTGGCACCTTTCCACAGCCATTTCTTCAACTTCCGCCTGGACCTGGACGTCGATGGCCCCAACAACAGCTTCGTGCTGGGACACCTGGAACCGCGCAACGCGCCCGGCCCGCGCAAGAGCTTGTGGAGCCTGGAAGAGCGGGTGCTGGCCAGCGAAAGCGAAGGCCGCATCCCGCCCGACAGCCACGGCCGCTGGAAGGTCATCAACCCCGGCCGCCGCAACGCGCTGGGCCAGCACACAGGCTACCTGATCGAAACCCACGACACGGCAGAGCCGCTGCTGAAGAAGCCCGACTACCAACGCGCTGGTTTCATCGAAAACGCCTTGTGGGTGACGGCCTACGACGCCGACCAGCGCTACGCCGCCGGCGACACGCCCAACCAGCACCCGGGCGCGCCCGGCCTGCCGCAGTACGTGCGCGACAACCGCAGCCTGGTCAACCGCGACCTGGTGCTGTGGCTGACGCTGGGCCACCACCACGTGACCGTGGCCGAGGACTGGCCGGTGCTGTCGCGGCACAAGCTGGGCTTCGAGCTGAAGCCCGCCAACTTCTTCGACCGCAACCCGGCGCTGGACCTGCGCCGCGCGCCGTTCGAGGTGCTGCGCTGAGGGGCCGCTTCTGGGAGACGCCGTTCTTGAAGCCGCCCCAGATTCAATGCGCCTGGTCCCAATTGGGGCCCACGCCGACTTCAGCCAGCAAGGGCACCTTCAATTGGGCCACGCCGGCCATCAGGCGCGGAATGGCTTCTTGGGCCCAGGCCTCTTCGGCGTGCGGCACTTCCAGCACCAGTTCGTCGTGCACCTGCATCACCATGCGGGTGGCGCGCTGCTCGCGGTCCAGCGTGTCCTGCACGGCAATCATGGCCAGCTTGATCAGGTCAGCCGCCGTGCCCTGCATGGGCGCGTTGATGGCCTGGCGTTCCGCGCCGGCGCGGCGCGGGCCGTTGCCAGAGTTGATCTCCGGCAGCCACAGGCGGCGGCCGAAGACGGTTTCCACGTAGCCTTTGTCCTTGGCCTGCACACGCGTCTCGTCCATGTAGCGTTTGACGCCCGCAAAGCGCGCGAAGTACTTGTCGATGAAGTCCTTGGCCGCCTTCTGCTCGATGCCCAGGTTGGACGCCAGGCCGAAGGCGCCCATGCCGTAGATCAGGCCGAAGTTGATGACCTTGGCATAACGCCGTTGTTCACTGGATACCTCGCCCACCGGCGTGCCGAACACCTCGCTCGCCGTCGCCTTGTGCACGTCCAGGCCACGCTCAAAGGCGCGCAGCAAGGCCGGGTCTTCGCTGATGTGGGCCATGATGCGCAATTCGATCTGCGAATAGTCCGCGCTCATCAGCACGTGGCCCGGCGGCGCAATGAAGGCCTCGCGCACACGCCGGCCTTCGGGCGTGCGTATGGGGATGTTCTGCAGGTTGGGGTCGTTGCTGGAAAGCCGCCCCGTCACCGCCACGGCCTGCGCGTAGTTGGTGTGCACACGCCCGGTGGACGGGTTCACCATCAACGGCAGCTTGTCGGTGTAGGTGCCCTTCAGCTTGGCCAGGCCGCGGTGCTCCAGGATGCGCGCTGGCAGCGGGTAGTCGGCGGCCAGTTCCTGCAGCACTTCCTCGTCGGTGCTGGGCGCGCCCGTCGCGGTCTTCTTCTTCACCGGCAGGCCCAGCTTGGTGAAGAGGATGTCGCCGATCTGCTTCGGGCTGCCCATGTTGAAAGGCTGGCCCGCGATGCCGTAGGCGTCCTGCTCCAGCGTCACCATGCGCTCGGCGAGTTCCTGGCTTTGCCGCGCCAGCACGGCGGCGTCGATCAGCACGCCGTGGCGCTCCACCCGTGCCAGCACCTCGCTCACGGGCATTTCGATGCGTTCGTAGACAAACCGCAGGCCCTCGTTGGCCAGCACACGCGGCAGCAGGGTCTGGTGGACCTGCAGCGTCATCTCGCTGTCTTCGCCGGAGTATTCGGTGGCCTTGGCCACGTCCACCTGGGCGAATGAGATCTGGTTGGCGCCCTTGCCGCACAGGTCTTCATAGCTGAGGCCCTTGCGGCCCAGGTGGCGGTCGGCCAGGGCCTCCAGGCCATGGGTCTTGTGCGCCTCCAGAACATAACTCTGCAACATGGTGTCATGTGCATAACCCCGCACGGTGATGCCGGCGTTGGCCAGCACGTGGCGGTCGTACTTGATGTTCTGGCCGACCTTCAGCTTCGCCGGGTCTTCCAGCCAGGGCTTGAGCTTGTCCAGCACGGCTTGCAGCGGCAGCTGGTCGGGCAGATCCGGGCCGGCGTGGGCCAGCGGCACGTAGGCGGCGCGGCCCGGCTCCACCGCGAAGCTGAAGCCGACGACGCGGGCACGCATGGGGTCCAGGCTGTCGGTTTCGGTGTCGATGGCGGACAGCTCGGCGGCCTGCAGTATCTGCAGCCAGTGATCCAGGCGCTCCCAGGTGGTGATGGCTTCGTATTCGCGTGGCAGGTCCGTGGCGGCGCGTTCCACCGGCGTCTCGTCGCCCGCGCCGCGCGCTTGGACGGGTGCAGCGCCTTCGAATTCGCGCAGCCAGGTCTTGAAACCGAAACGTTGGTAGAAGCTCTTGAGACCCTCTGCATCCACCGGGCGCAGCGCCAGTGCGTCCAGGGCCGGCCACGCGGGCACGTGACCCGTCAGGTCGCAGTCCGTCACCACCGTGATGAGCTTGCGCCCCGTGGGCAGCCAGTCCAGCGCCTTGCGCAGGTTCTCACCCGCCACGCCCTTGATGCTGTCGGCGGCGGCCACCACGCCGTCCAGGCTGCCGAAGTCGCTGATCCACTTGGCCGCCGTCTTGGGGCCGACCTTCTCGACGCCGGGCACGTTGTCCACCGTGTCGCCCATCAGCGTCAGGTAGTCGATGATGCGGTCCGGCGGCACGCCGAACTTGGCTTTCACGCCTGCCACGTCCAGCAGTTCCGGTGGCTTGGACATGGTGTTGATCAGCGTCACATCCGCCGTCACCAGCTGGGCCAGGTCCTTGTCGCCGGTGGAGATCAGCACCTTGTGGCCGCTGGCTGCGGCCACGCGGGCCAGCGTGCCGATGGCGTCGTCGGCCTCGATGCCGGGCACTTCAAGCACCGGCCAGCCCAGCAGCCTGACGACCTCGTGGATGGGTTCGATCTGCTGACGCAACGGGTCCGGCATGGGCGCACGCTGGGCCTTGTATTCGGGGTACCAGGCGTCGCGGAAAGTGGGACCTTTGGCGTCGAACACACACACCGCGTGCTCGGCCGGATAGCGTTCGCGCAGCCAGCGCATCATGGCCACGATGCCGTGGATGGCGCCTGTCGGAAAGCCGTCCGCGGAACGCAGGTCCGGCATGGCATGGAAGGCGCGGTAGAGGTAGCTGGAGCCGTCCACCAGCAGCAGGTTCTTGTCGGTCATGGCGCGATTGTGGCGCCGGGGTTGGCGTGCGGCAGCGGCTGGGCCAGACCCGTAGAATCCCGCAGATGCGCTCCCCCTTTCGCCCGTTGATGGGCTTGATGGCCCTGGCCTTCTGCGGTGCCGCGCTGGCCCAGGTGGCCAAGCCCGTGACTGCCCCCGCAAAGCCCGCTTCGGCGGCATCCGCCGCCCGGGCGTCGTCCAACGTGACGGTGCTGGAAGACGACAACGTCCGCATCGAGGAAACCCACGGCCGCACTGGCGCCATCAGCAAGGTCACTGTGCGCACCAAGCTGCCCGGCGCCAAGGACTACGACGTGCAGGTGGCCCCGGCCGGCCGCGACCCCAACCAGGACAAGGGCAGCGCTGGCAAGCGCACCTGGTCGGTCCTGAACTTCTGACCCCGCGATGGCGGTCTACACCGAGGTCCGCGTTGCCGAGGCCGACGCGCTGTGCCAACGTCTGGGCCTGGGCGCGCTGACGGACCTGCAGGGCATACGGTCCGGCATCGAGAACACCAACTACTACGCCACCACGGCCAAGGGCCAGTGGGTGCTGACGCTGTTTGAACGCCTGTCCGACGCGCAACTGCCCTACTACCTGCAGTTGATGCAGCACCTGGCCGCCGCCGGCATCCCCGTGCCCGCGCCGCAGCCCGGGCCAGATGGCAACCTTCTGCAGCACCTGGCCGGCAAACCCGCCGCGGTGGTGACACGCCTGCCCGGCGGGCACCGCCTGCAGCCCGACACGCTGCACTGCGCCCAGGTGGGCCAGATGCTGGCGCGCATGCACGTCGCCGGCAGCCGCTTCGGCATGCAGCAGCCGCACCTGCGCGGCCTGGCCTGGTGGACGGACACCGCACCCATGGTGCTGCCGCACCTGGCTCCGACGCAGGCCGAACTGCTGCGCAGCGAACTGGACTTCCAGCAGGAACTGGCCGCCTCGCCCCTGGGTCAGTCGCTGCCGCGCGGCCCCATCCACGCCGACCTGTTTCGCGACAACGTGATGTTCGACGACACCGCGGGCAGTGACCGCCTGTGCGGCTTCTTCGACTTCTACTTCGCCGGCACCGACACCTTGCTCTTCGACCTGGCCGTGTGCCTCAACGACTGGTGCGCGGACTTGAGCACCGGCGAGCTGGACGAACACCGTGCCGAGGTCTTCACCGCCGCGTACCAGGCCGAGCGCGCGCTGTCGCACGGAGAAATACGCGCCCTGCCCGCACTGTTGCGCGCGGCGGCGCTGCGCTTCTGGATCAGCCGCCTGTGGGACTGGCATTTGCCGCGCGACGCCACGCTGCTGCAGCCCAAGGACCCCACCCATTTCGAACGTGTGCTGCGTGCACGCATCGTGCGGCCCTGGCACCCCATTGCCCGTGATTGAGCTTGTGCCCGAGCTTGTGACTGAGACCCCATGCCGCTGTCCCTGAAATCCGTTGAACCGTCGCGCGGCCTGCGCTGGATCACTGACGCACTGCGCCTGTTCATCAAGCGGCCGCTGGGGCTGATGGCGTTCTTCGGGCTGTTCCTGCTGTGGCTGCTGTTGGTCGGGCAGCTGCCCTACCTGGGCATCGTGCTGCAGCTGATGTCGTTCCCGCTGCTGAGCCTGGGCTTCATGATCGCCAGCCAGTCCGCGCTGCTGGACGGGCCCGTGCATCCCCGGCACTACATCGACCCGCTGCGCACAGACACGGCGCGGCGCAGCGCCTTGATCAAGCTCTGCGCCAGCTTTGCGGTGCTCTGCATGCTGATGCTGTGGCTGGCCAACCTGCTGTCGGGTGGAGGCTTGAGCACCTTCGCGAACTTCACGCGGCTGAGTGACCCTAGCAAGGCGCAGATCGAGGCACTGATGTCAGACCCGGGCGTCAGCAACTTCTTCTGGATCTTCTCGCTCATGATGAGCGCGCTGTCCGTGCCCTACTGGCACGCCACGGCCCTGGTCCACTGGGGCGGGCAGACGGCCAGCCACGCCGTGTTTTCCAGCACGTTGGCCTTGTGGCGCAGCAAGGGCGCCTTCACGGTCTATTGCCTGGGCTGGCTGGGCCTGAGCCTGGTGACGTCCGTCCTGGGCTCGCTCGTCGTCAGCGTGGTCGGTTTCCCGCTGGCGGCGGTGCCGGTGCTGGGCCTGATGCTGGCCTACAGCGCGCTGTTTTACGTGTCGCTGCTGTTCATCTTCAACGACAGCTTTGGCGGCAGCGCGGTCTCCACCGACGACGACCCGGCGACGCAGCCCGACCTTTGAAGCACCGGGCCCCGCCCGGCTGCCTCACTCCACCGGTGTCAGCTTGGCAATGCCCAGTGCCAGCCATTTGCTGCCATGGCGGCCGAACTGCACCTGGGCGCGGGCGTCCGGCCCCTTGCCTTCCAGCACCGTGATGACACCCTCACCGAACTTGTTGTGGAACACCGTCTGGCCCACACGCAGGCCGTGGCCGGTGGGGTCCGCCGTCGTCGCTGGAGACCGCATGACCATGGCCGGCGCTGGTGTCACTGGAGCCACACGGCCCGCACCCACGATGCCGCTGAGGCCACTGCCGCGTTGCCAGGCCTGCTGGTATTCCTTGGCGTAGCCCGAGCCAAAAGCTTGCTGGCGCGGCGTGATCCACTTCAGCGCGGCGTCCGGCAACTCGCTGATGAAACGGCTCTTCACGTTGTAGCGCGTCTGGCCGTGCAGCATGCGCGTCTGGCTGAAGCTCAAGTACAGGCGCTTGCGGGCACGTGTGATGGCCACGTACATCAGGCGGCGCTCTTCTTCCACGCCGTCGGCGTCGGACAGGCTCTGTTCGTGCGGGAACAGGCCTTCTTCGATGCCGGTGATGAACACCGCGTCGAACTCCAGGCCCTTGGCACTGTGCACCGTCATCAGCTGGATGGCGTCCTGCCCAGCCTGCGCCTGGTTGTCGCCGGCCTCCAGGCTGGCGTGCGTGAGGAAGGCCGCCAGCGGGCTCATGATCTCGCCGGTTTCGGTGTCGGGCGTGGCCGGCGCGCCGCTGGTGAACGCCGGGGC
>JANOAM010000777.1:0-8021 GCA_031411215.1 Betaproteobacteria bacterium | reverse complement strand
GCGGCCGGGCATCAGCCTGTCCAGCGACTTCATCGTCGGCTTCCCGGGCGAGACCCCGGAAGACTTCGACAAGATGATGAAGCTGATCGACGACATCGGCTACGACAGCAGCTTCAGCTTCGTCTTCAGCGCCCGCCCCGGCACGCCGGCCGCCACGCTGCACGACGACACGCCGCAGGACGTGAAGCTCAAGCGCCTGCAGCACCTGCAGGCGCGCATCGAAGAGAACGTGCGCCGTATCAGCGACAGCCGCGTCGGCACGGTGCAGCGCATCCTGGTCGAAGGGCCTTCACGCCGCCTGGGCAAGGACGCGAACGGGAACAGCACAGCGGAACTGATGGGCCGCACCGAATGCAACCGCATCGTCAACTTCGCCGGCGGCCCGAACCAGGCGCGGCTGGTCGGTCAGATGCTGGATGTTCGGATCACCGAGGCTTTCCCGCACTCGCTGCGCGGCAGCTTGGTGCTGGAAGACAGCGAAGCTCTCAGCGCCCCGGCCCGAAGCCCCGCCACCACAGCGTGAGCGCGCAAGCGACGACCATCGCGCCATAGGTCGCCATCTTGCCGTCACGGCCCAGGATCATCAGCCCGGCCAGCACCACCGCCGCACAGGCAGCGCAGGCCGGTACGGCCAGGCGCAGGTACGGCACGGGTCGTAACTCGCGGCGCCACAGCAGCTTGGCCAACGCCGCCGCCAGGGCACCCAGGCCCACGGCAGGCAGGAAGAGATTGCTCAGGTGCCAGATAGCGTCAAGCGGTCCCATGGGCGAAGTTGGTCCTGAGTCAATGCAATCAATGCAGTCCGGTTTGATCTGTCTCCAAGTCCGGCACGCACGCCGGCAACGCCTGGAACCTACAATTCTCTCGTGAGCGCTTTCACCAACGTTGTCGCCCTGGGCCTCAACCACAACACCGCTCCGCTGGACCTCCGCGGGCGGCTTGCGTTCGCACCCGAGCAGATGGGCCCGGCCCTGCAAGGCCTGCGTGAACGCCTGCAGCGCGCGGTGCCCGAAGCAGCCCTGGTCAGCACCTGCAACCGCACCGAACTGTACGTGGCCGCGCCGTCCACGCGGGCCCAGGAACTGGTGCGCCCGGCCATGGACTGGCTGGCCGAACAAGGTGGCATCACCGGCAGCCAGTTGCAGAGTCACAGCTACGTCATGGAAGACCGCGCCGCCGCGCGCCATGCCTTCCGCGTGGCCGCCGGCCTGGACAGCATGGTGCTGGGTGAGCCGCAGATCCTGGGCCAGATGAAGCAGGCGGTGCGCCTGGCCGACGAAGCCGGCACGTTGGGCACCACGCTGCACCAGCTGTTCCAGCGCAGCTTTTCCGTCGCCAAGGAAGTGCGCACCAGCACCGAGATCGGCGCGCACAGCATCAGCATGGCGGCCGCCGCGGTTCGGCTGGCCTCTCAGCTGTTTGAAGACTTGGGCCAGATCAAGGTGCTGTTCGTGGGCGCGGGCGAGATGATCGAACTCGTCGCCACGCACTTTGCGGCACGCACGCCCAAGTCCATGGCGCTGGCCAACCGCACGCTGGAACGTGGCGAAAAGCTGGCCTCGCGCTTTGGCGGCGAGGCCATGCGCCTGTCGGACATGCCCAACCGGCTGCATGAATTTGACGCGGTCATTTCCTGCACCGCCAGCACGCTGCCCATCATCGGCCTGGGTGCGGTGGAACGTGCGCTGAAGGCACGCCGCCGTCGCCCCATGTTCATGGTGGACCTGGCCGTGCCGCGTGACATCGAACCCGAGGTCGCGCGCCTGTCAGACGTCTACCTCTACACGGTGGACGACCTGTCGAGCCTGGTGCAGACCGCCAGCGAAAAGCGCCAGGCCGCGGTGGAGCAGGCCGAGGTGATCATCGACGCAGGTGTCGTGAGCTTTGCCCACTGGCTGGACCAGCGCGCAGCCGTGCCGCTGATCCAGGCTTTGAACAAGCAGGCCGACGACTGGGGCAGCCTGGAACTGGTGCGCGCCCGCAAGCTGCTGGCCCGTGGTGAACCGGTGGAGCAGGTGCTGGAAGCGCTGGCGCGCGGCTTGACCCACAAGATGCTGCACGGCACCCTGGCCGAGTTGCACGCCGCCGAAGGCGACGACCGTGCGCGCCTGGCCGACACCGTGTCGCGCCTGTTCTTGCGCCAGAACAGCCGCCAGCCGGGCTCCGGCAACGGCGAGCGTTAGCTTCCAGCCCGCGCCCTTCCCTGCTGCCGTGCTGCACCGCACGCCAGCGCGGCCCCCGCTGTTGCACGCCCCTCCTTCATGACCCCGACACTGCGCGACAACTTTGAACGCCTGGCCCTGCGCCTGGCCGAACTGGACGCGACGCTGTCCGACCCCGCCGTGGCCAGCGACATCCAGCGCTGGCGGGTGCTGTCGCGCGAGCAGGCCGAGGTGCACGGTGTCGTCGACCGCTACCGCCGCTACCAGCAGCGCGAAAACGATCTGGCCACGGCACGCGAGATGGCGTCCGACCCCGAGATGGCCGAGATGGCGGGTGAGGAAATCACCGCCGCGCAAGCCGACATGGAGCGCCTCTTCACCGAGTTGCAGACCGCGCTGATCCCCAAGGACCCGGACGACACGCGCAACGCCTTCCTGGAGATCCGCGCTGGCACGGGCGGCGACGAGAGCGCGCTGTTCGCCGGTGACCTGGCCCGCATGTACCTGCGCTTCTTTGAACGCCAGGGCTGGCGCACCGAAGTGCTCAGCAGCAGTGATGCGGAGCTGGGCGGCTACAAGGAACTGGTGCTGCGTGTGGAAGGCGCCGGCGTCTACGGGCAGCTTCGCTTCGAAAGTGGCGGCCACCGCGTGCAGCGTGTGCCGGCCACCGAAAGCCAGGGCCGCATCCACACATCAGCCTGCACCGTGGCCGTGATGCCCGAGCCAGACGAGGCCGAAGAGATTCAGCTCAACCCCGCCGACTTGCGCATCGACACCTTCCGCGCCAGCGGCGCCGGTGGCCAGCACGTCAACAAGACCGACAGCGCCATCCGCATCACCCACCTGCCCACGGGCCTGGTGGCCGAATGCCAGGACGACCGCAGCCAGCACCGCAACAAGGCCAAGGCCATGGCGGTGCTGGCCGCGCGCCTGCGCGACAAAGACCGCGGCGAGCGCGCCGCGAAGGAAGCCGCCACGCGCAAGGGCCTCATCGGCAGTGGCGACCGCAGCGACCGCATCCGCACCTACAACTTTCCGCAGGGGCGGCTGACCGACCACCGCATCAACCTGACGCTGTACAAGCTGGGGCAGATCATGGATGGTGACCTGGGTGACGTCATGGACGCCCTGCAGGCCGCACGCGCGGCCGAGCAGTTGGCGCAGCTGGAAGGCGGCACCGGCTGAGCGCCATGCGCATACGCGACGCACTGGCGCAGGCGGCGGCGGCCAGCGTGGCACGGCTGGACGCGCAGCTGCTGCTGGGTCACCTGCTGCACCAGCCGCGCAGCTGGCTGCTGGCACACGACGATGACCTGCTGGACGTCCCCACCGCCGCAGACTGGTCCGCTCGGCTGGCACGCCGTGCCGCGGGCGAGCCGCTGGCCTACGTGCTGGGCGAGTGGGCCTTCCGCGGTCTGGCGCTGCAGGTCTCGCCTGCTGTGCTGGTGCCACGGCCGGAAACCGAAGTTCTGGTCGATTGGGCCTTGGAGTGCCTGGCCCATGCACCGTCGCTTGATGTCGTGGACCTGGGAACCGGCAGCGGCGCCATTGCGCTCGCGGTCGCTCAGGCCCAGCCCGACGCACGTGTGCTGGCTACCGACACCAGCCCCGACGCGTTGGCCGTGGCCCGCCGCAACGCACGCACACACGCCCTGCCCGTGCAGTTCGCGCAGAGCGACTGGTGGGCAGCCGTGCCCGGCCAGCAGTTCGGTCTGGCCCTCTCCAACCCACCCTACATCGCACCGGGCGACCCGCATCTGGCCGCGCTGAGCCACGAACCCGCGCTGGCACTCACCGCTGCGAGCCAGGGCCTGGACGCGCTGCGGCAGATCGTTGCAGGCGCGCCGGCTCACCTGCTGGCTGGCGCCTGGCTGCTGCTGGAGCATGGCCACGACCAGGGCGCGGCGGTCCAGGCCCTGTTGAACGAACACGGCTTTGAAGCCGCCCAGACCCGTGCTGACCTGGCCGGGCTGCCGCGCTGCAGCGGCGCCCGCTGGCCGGGCGTGAAGCAGTTCCGCCAGACGCTGGTCTGAACCGCTGCTTACGCGCCTTCGGCCCGATGGTGGATGGCCACGGCGCGGAGTCCGGCGCATGATGGCGGCGTCCGCGGTTCATCTGGAGTTCGGCCATGAGCATGCGCAAGACCCTTGCACCCCTTGCACTCGTTGTCCTGTGCCTGCCCCTGGCGGCGCAGGCCTCAGACGGTCTGGTGGCGCCCGCGGCCGACACGCTGTGGCCGCAATGGCAGGCCCGCATCGCGGTGCAGACGGCCACGGCGTCGCCCTTGGCCATGGCCAGCCTGCTGGACAGCAGCGCCGGCACACGGGCCGTGCAAGGCGCCAGCCTGCTGGGCGACTACATCTTCGCGTCGCCTTCCTTCGGCAACTTCCGCGCCACGGGCGGCCTGTTCTTCGGCTACACCGGCGGCGCGCCTTTGCTGTCCGCGGCAGCCGGCCCGCGCTTGGGCTTGGCCCTGCAGGGCGGCGCGGCCGTTGTGCCAGGCCAGGACACCGCCGGCACTTTGCCCTACCTGGGCATGGGCTTCAGCAGCGCGGCGATCTTGCCTTCGCTGTCCGTCAGCGCGGACATCGGCTGGGTCGCCGGCCAGTCTTCGTCCCTTGCCGGTGGCGGGCGGCCCCTGTTTGGCAACCAGGCCAGTGCCGGCCTGCGCGACCTGCGGATTTCGCCTGTTCTGCAGCTGGGCCTGCGCTACGCCTTCTGAAGGTCCCAAGCCCCCGCAGCCCGGTGGCGGCGTCCATTGCCGCATACTCACGCCGTGCCGATTTTTTGCGAGACGAGACAGACATGAGCGACGTGCAGCAGCGCATTGATGAATTGGTCAAGGGCAACCGCGTGATGCTCTTCATGAAGGGCACTTCGCAGTTCCCCCAGTGCGGCTTTTCCGGCCGTGCCATCCAGGTCTTGAAGGCCGCCGGTGCCACCGACGTGAAGACTTTCAACGTGCTGGAAGATGAAGAAGTCCGTCAGGGCATCAAGGACTACGCGCAGTGGCCCACGATTCCCCAGCTCTACGTGGACGGCGAGTTCGTCGGCGGCTCGGACATCATGATGGAGATGTACCAGTCGGGTGAGTTGCACCAGCTTCTCACCAAGGCATGAATTGACACGCGCTGTGCCGCGCCTGGTGGTGGGCATCAGCGGCGCCACCGGTGCCGCATATGCCGTCAAGCTGCTGACACGTGCGCGCGAACTGGGTGTCGAAACGCACCTGGTGGCCACGCCCTCGGGCGTGCTGAACGTGCACCACGAACTGGGCCTGGACCGCGGCGCGCTGGAAGCGCTGGCCGACCGGGCCTACGCGCCAGGCGACATCGGCGCCTGCCTGGCCAGTGGCAGCTGGGGCAGTGCCGGCACCACCGCGATGGTGGTCGCGCCTTGCTCCATGCGGACACTGGCTGCCGTGGCCCATGGCCTGTCCGACAATCTGCTGACACGCGCCGCCGACGTGATGCTCAAGGAGCGCCGCCGCCTGGTGCTGATGGTGCGTGAGACGCCTTTCAACCTGGCCCACCTGCGCAACATGACGGCCGCCACCGAGATGGGGGCCATCGTCTACCCGCCGTTGCCGGCCTTCTACCTGAAGCCGCAGAGCGTGGACGAGATCGTCGCCGAAGGCGTGGAGCGTGTGCTGGCCCTGCTGGGCTTTGCCGGAGCCGCGCCGCAGGAATGGAACGGGCTCTAGCGTGTGTTTCGGATCCAGGTCTCCCGGTCCGAAACGCTCCCCACGGGGGACGCGAACGCGGTGAGCTGGGGGCTCACACGTCCCAGGTCTTCTTGGCGCCGAACACCATGTTGGGGTACTCGGCTTTGCCGCGGCTGCCGTTGTAGCGCCCCAGCGCCAGGAAGGTGTCGCCCTTTTCCAGCGCCAGGTAGTGGCGCAGGATGACGCAGCCGAAGCGCAGGTTGGTCTGCAGGTGGAACAGGCGCCGCGCGTCGCCATCACCAATGAGCCGCGCCCAGAACGGCATCACCTGCATGTAGCCACGCGCGCCCACGCTGCTGATGGCGTACTTGCGGAAGCCACTTTCCACCTGGATGAGGCCCAGCACCAGCGCGGTGTCCAACCCGGCGCGGCGGCTCTCGTACCAGGCGGTTTCCAGGAACTCGATGCGCACATGGTGTTCGGCCTTGCGCTTCTTGAGCCGTTCACTGGCCGCACCGAGCCAGCGCAGGTAAGCGAGGCGGTCCTCGACCTTCTCGAACCGGGGTTTGGGCGGCGCCGCATCGGCCACCGCCGCCGCCAACGCCGTGCGCACCGCGTCGGCCAAGGGCTCTTCCAGCTGCGCACCAGCCCTTGCCGACGGCAAGGCCAGCACCAAGGGCGCCGCGAGCAAGGCACGACGCAGCTGCGTCATGCCAGCTTCACGCGGCAAGCCGGTCCTTCACGGCAGCCACCACGTCGGACAGCGCCATGGCAGTGGCCGCCGCATCACGGCGGCCCTGCACTTCCACCGTGCCCGCCTTCAGGCCGCGGTCAGAGATGACCACGCGCTGCGGCACGCCGATCAGTTCCCAGTCCGCAAACATGGCGCCCGGCCGTTCACCGCGGTCATCCAGCACCACGTCCAGGCCGGCCGCCACCAGGTCGTCGTGCAGCTGGTCGGCAGCGGTCTTGACCTCGGCGCTGCGCTCGTAGCCGATGGGGCAGACCACCACCTGGAAGGGCGCGATGGACGGCGGCCAGATGATGCCGCGCTCGTCATGGTTCTGTTCGATGGCCGCGCCGAGGATGCGCGTGACGCCAATGCCGTAGCAGCCCATCTCGAAAGGCTGGGGCTTGCCGTTCTCGTCCAGGAACTGCGCCTTCATGGGCTCGCTGTACTTCTTGGTGCCCAGGTAGAAGACGTGGCCCACCTCGATGCCACGTTGGATGGCCAGCACGCCCAGTCCGTCCGGGCTGGGGTCACCGGCCACCACGTTGCGGATGTCGGCCACCAGGTCGGGCTCGGGCAGATCACGCCCCCAGTTGACGCCGGTGATGTGGAAGTCGGCCTCGTTGGCGCCGCAGACAAAGTCGGTCATGTGCGCCACGGTGCGGTCGGCGACCACCTTCACGGCCTTCTTGGTACCCACGGGCCCGAGGTAACCGGGCTTGCAGCCGAAATGGTCCTCGATCTCGGCCACCGTGGCAAAGCGGAACGCATCCTTCAGGCCAGGCACCTTGCCGGTCTTCACTTCGTTGAGCGAATGGTCGCCACGCACCAGCAGAAGCCACACGGTGGTCTTCAGCACGTCGCCGGTCTCGTTCTTGTCGTCGGTGGCCAGCACCAGGGACTTCACGGTCTGCGTCAGGGGCAGCTTGAGCAGTTCGGCCACGTCCTCGCAGGTGCTCTTGCCGGGCGTCGGTGTCTTGGTCATCGCCTGTGTGGCTGCGCCGCGGGCGGGCAGCAGAGCCAAGGCCTCGGCCAGTTCCACGTTGGCGGCGTAGTCGCTGGTCGGGCAGTAGGCGATGGCATCCTCACCCGTGTCGGCAATGACCTGAAATTCGTGCGAGGCGTCACCGCCGATGGCGCCCGTGTCCGCCGCCACCGCCCGGTATTGCAGGCCGAAGCGGTCGAAGATGCGCTTGTAGGCATCGAACATGACCTGGTAGCTCTTCAGCGCGCTGGGCTTGTCACGGTCGAAGGAATACGCATCCTTCATCGTGAATTCGCGGCCACGCATCACACCAAAGCGCGGGCGGCGTTCGTCGCGGAACTTGGTCTGGATGTGGTAGAAATTTCTGGGCAGCTGCTTGTAGCTGCGCAGTTCCTGGCGCGCGATGTCGGTGATGACTTCTTCGCTGGTGGGCTGGATGATGAAGTCGCGGTCATGCCGGTCCTTCACGCGCATCAACTC
>JANOAM010000776.1:0-8069 GCA_031411215.1 Betaproteobacteria bacterium | reverse complement strand
CGCGCAACTCTTCCAGCGCGGCCGCGGTGCTGGCCAGCACGGGCAGGGCGCGGTGGTCGAAGAGCGCGGCCCAGGCCTGCACGTCGCGCGGGGCGCGGGTGATGAAGAGGCGGGGCGTGGGGGCAAGCATCGGAGCGGATTTTGGTGCTGCCCGGCTTATCGACCAAGCGGGCCCTGGACTTGAACCGGGCCGGCACCGCCGCCCGGCGGCATGTGGCACCGCAGTCAAGACGGCACGACAAGTGCCGAAAAGCGAGAGACGTTGTGAGGCCCCAAGGTCGCCCAGGCCCAGGTTGCGCGCCCATCGCATTGGCTGCATCCTGGCTGCAAGAGGGGCACTCTTGCCAGGGGCATTCCCCCGTCCCACTTCTCCTGGAGATACCTGCTCATGAGCCTCTTTTCCGCCCGTGTGGTCTTCTCGCGGCGTCTGCGCACGGCCGTCGTCGCCGTCGCTGCGGCGTCCCTGCCCCTGTTTGCGCAGGCTGCGTCCGATATCAAGATCGGTGGCACCGGCAACGCCCTGGGCAGCATGCGGCTGCTGGGCCTTGCGTTCTCCAAGCTGAATCCGGACACCAAGGTGACGGTGCTGCCCAGCCTGGGCACCAGCGGTGCCATCAAGGCCATTCCCAAGGGCGCCATCGACATCGGCTTGTCCTCCCGGCCTTTGACAGATGAAGAGACCAAGAGCGGCACCACGGCCCAGGAGTACGCGCGGTCGCCACTGGTGTTTGCGGTGTCGGTGAAGACCAAGGCCACGACCCTGACGCTGGACCAGGTGGTGGACATCTATGGCGGCAAGCTGGCCAGCTGGCCCGACGGCAGCCAGATCCGGCCTGTCCTGCGGCAGTCTGGCGACGACAACACCCGGCAGCTGCGCCAGATGTCCCCGGCGCTGGACAAGGCCCTGACGGTGGCCGAGCAACGCCCCGGCATGCCCTTCGCCACCACGGACCAGGAAACGGCCGACAAGCTGGAAAGCATCCCGGGTGCGCTGGGCGTGACGACGCTGTGCCTGATCAAGTCCGAGGAGCGTGCGCTGCGTGCGCTGACGCTGGATGGCGTCGAGCCGACGCCGGCCAATGCGGCGGCGGGCAAGTACCCGCACGTCAAGCACCTGTTCCTCATCACCCAGACCGAGCCCAGCGCGGACGTCAAGCGTTTCGTGGCCTTCGTCAAGTCACCGGCGGGGCGCGACATCCTGGCCCGCTCAGGCCACTGGGTTCCTTGACGGGGGCTGCCGGTCCGCCGACATGATGTTCTCTGACGACAGGGTCGCACGCGTCGTCAGCCGCGTCGCCTTTTTCGTGGCCGTGGTGGCCGCGGCCGCGTTGCCGCTGGGCTATGGCGTCGTCGCGTATGTGGACCTGGGCGAGCAGCTGGCGTTCAAGGCCAAGGTAAAGGCCACGGCGTTCAGCGGCCTGATCATGACCAGCCCTGATGTCTGGATGTTTGCCGAGAACAGGATGCAAGGCCTGTTGACGCGCGAACCGGTGCCACTGGAAACCGAGTTTGTGAAGGTCCACGACGACCGGAGCGCTCTGGTCACCGTGGCCGGACGGGAGCCCGCGCCGCCGGTGCTGCGGCGCGTGCACACGCTCTATGACGCCACCCGGGTCGCCGGGTCGATTGAAGTCACTCAGTCGCTGCGACCCCTGCTTTGGGGCACGGCGATGGCGGCCGCTTTGGGCCTGTTGCTGGGCGCTCTGGTCTACATGGCCTTGCGGACCTTGCCGCTGCGCGCGCTGCGGCGGGTGACGGACGCCTTGTTCGAACAGAAGCAGCGCGCCGAAGTCACCCTGCATTCGATCGCCGACGCCGTGATCACCACCGACGCCCAGGCCCGCGTCGAGTTCTTGAACCCGGTGGCCGAGCACCTGTCGGGCTGGACGCTGGACGAAGCACGCCACCAGCCTTTGGCCGATGTGCTGCGGCTGGTCGACACGGGCACGGGCCATGTGGTGGCCAGCGCCATCCCGCTGGCGTTGGCAGAAAACCGCAGCGTGTCCTTCGGCCGCGAAATTGACCTGATCCGGCCCGACGGCAGCCGCATCGGCATTGACGACAGCGCCGCGCCGATCCACGACGCGGAAGGCCGGGTGACGGGCGGCGTGCTGATCTTCCGCGACGTCAGCACCGCACGCGGCGTGGCCCGGCTGCGCTCCTGGGAAGCCGCGCACGACAGCCTGACCGGGCTGCCCAACCGGCGGGAATTCGAGCGGCTGGTGGACGGGGCGGTCGAAAGTGCGCGCGAGGCGGGCAAGCAGCACGTCGTCTGCTACATGGACCTGGACCAGTTCAAGGTGGTGAACGACACCTGCGGTCATGCCGCGGGCGATGAGCTGCTCAAGCACATCGCGGCGCTGCTCAGCCTGCAGATCCGCGCCTCCGACACGCTGGCGCGTTTGGGTGGTGACGAGTTCGGGCTGTTGCTGGAAGGCTGTTCGCTGGACCGCGCGGAACTCATCAGCGCGGCCGTCCTGGCTGCCGTGCGCGACTTCCGCTTCGCCTGCGAAGGCCAGATCTTCAGCGTGGGCATCAGCATCGGCATGGCCGTGGTGGATGGCGATGGCAGCGCCGCCGACGCGCTGGGTGCCGCCGACACGGCCTGCTACTGGGCCAAGGAGCAGGGCCGCAACCGGGCCTGCGTCTACCGCCGCGGTGACACGGATCTGGACGCACGCCGCCGCCAGGTGGGCTGGGTGGTGCGCATCAACAGCGCCTTGGCCGACGACCGGTTTGTGCTCTACGGGCAACGCTACCGGACGCTCTCGGGGGCCAACAGTGGCGCCCAGCATCTTGAAGTGCTGCTGCGCATGGTGGACGACGACGGCAGCCTGATTCCACCGGGCAGCTTCCTGCCCGCCGCGGAGCGCTACAACCTGATGCCCGCCATTGACCGCTGGGTGGTGCACAAGGTCTTCGCGGGATACGGCAGCCTGAAGGCCGCTCAAGGCGGAGGCTTGTTGACCTGCGCCATCAACCTGTCGGCGACCACCATCCACTCGGAAGGTTTCCTGGACTTCGTCCGGCTGCAGGCGCGGGAATGGAGCATGCCCGCGCGTTCGATCTGTTTCGAGATCACCGAGTCCTCGGCCATCAACAACCTGCGCCACGCCATCGAATTCATGCGGCAGTGCAAGGAGCTGGGTTTCCTTTTTGCGCTGGACGACTTCGGCACCGGCATGAGTTCATTCGGCTACCTGAAGGACCTGCCGGTCGACTACCTCAAGATCGACGGCAGCTTCATCAGAGACCTGGTGCACGACCCGGTGGACCGGGCCATGACCGAAGCCATCAACCGCATAGGCCACATCATGGGCATCCAGACGGTGGCCGAGTACGCCGAGAGCGACGCCATCATCGACGAGCTGCGGCTGATTGGCGTGGACTTTGCGCAGGGCTACGGTGTCTGCAGGCCTTCACCTTTGTTCGGGCTGGGGCCGCAGCAGACGCAGCCAGGGCCTGTGACCGTTCCCTTGGGCTGAACCCGGACGCCGGCGTCACAGCGCCAGCATCAATCCTTCACGGGCGTCTGCCTTGCCCCGCAGGAGGGCCTGGTAGGCCGCCTCCGAGGCGTCCGTGCCCTGGTGATGCACGACGCGCACCCACGGGTCGGCCGCGCGCTGCGTGGCGCTTACGAAGGCCATCCAGCGGGCTCCCAACCGTTGCGCCAAACCGTCCGGGCCCCAGCCTTCAGGTGGCGGTGCGCTGCGTTTCTTGATCTGTGCCGGCGCGAAGAACAGCGTCGGCCGTGGGCCGGGCAGGCGGCCGCCGGAGCCCAGGGCTTCCCAGTGCGTGCCGCCGATGGAGCTGCTGAACTGCAGCGCGTCACCAAAGTGTTCGTGCACGCTGCGGCGCAGGCCGGCGTTGCCGGCGAAGTCCACGTAGACAGTCGGCACCGCCGGGTCCATGGTCACGACGCTGTCGTAGAGGCGCACCTCGTCGTACAGGCCCAGGCCGCTGGTGAAGGCCTGGTTGCCCGCGGACGTGAGGCCCACGATGCGCGGCGCGGCCAACGTGTCGGGCTGGCCCCGGCGCTGCGCCAGGCAGAAGGCGGTGCCGTAGGCTGTCTTGCTGGACGCGCTGGACAGGACCACCTGCTGTGCGCCAAAGAAGCTGTTGTCGGCCAGGAAGTCGTCGATCAGGAAGCCGGTGAAGAACAGCGGCCGCAGCACGGCGGTCAGACCTTCCAGTTCGGGTTTCCAGCCGGGTTCGGTGTCGGTGAAGGCGTACTGCTGGTAGGCCGCGGCCAGCTCGGCGCGGTGCGCGGCGGCGTCGACAAAGCTGTGCGGGCGCACACGGCCGGGCTGCACGACCAAGTGCGTGCCCAGTGGGTAGTAGCCCCAGACACGCCGACCCACGGCCACACCTTCGCAGCGGCTTTCGGTGACGGTGGCATAGCCCCACACGGGCAGGCAGCCCCAGTCGGCGGCGTCGCTGGCGGCTGCAGGGAAGAACTGCCAGTACTTCATGGCCTCGCCGAAGGCGGCGTAGGTGATGTTGTTGGCCGTGAGCGCAGCGTGCGCGATGCGCAGGCGGGCTTCGCCGTCCTTCAGCGGACGCGCGCCGGGTGCGTCGGGGTCGGGTGCCCAGCGGGTCTGGTGCAGGTCCTTGCGGGCGATGAGAAGGCGTTGTCCGGTGTCATCGCTCATGAAGGTCTCGCAAGGCGGCAGTGAAAGGGCCGCCAGCATGGGTGCTGCGGCGGTGGGTGGCTGTCACCCCTGCGACGCTATCAGGCGGTCGCAGGGGTGCGCAGCCGGGCCGGCCATGGTGGGCAATAGGCTTTACAAACAGGCTTTACAGCCTGTTGACGCCCAGCAGGCGACCGACCAGCACGCCGTTGACGTACAGCGCGCCTTCGGGGGCGGCTGCGTCGGCGTGGTACTCGAGGTGGGGCTCTTCAGCGGGTGGTGCATCCACCAACGCCAGCTTCTGGGCCAGGGCATCGAGCGCACGGCTGGCGCCGCGCAGGGACGTGGCCACGAACTCGCGCACGGGGCGCTGTTCCTGACCTAAGCGGGTTTGCGCTTCGTAAGGCAGTTCTTGCAAATACATGATGGGTCTCCGTCGGTGGTTGGCGCAGCCCGTGCACGTCAGGTGCGTATGGGCGCTGCCAGCCAGGATTTGTTCAGGGGCTGGGATGCAGGTGTTTCAGTTCGGCGCGCAGTTCACGCCGCCCGGTCTGGCGCGCGGTGGCCATGCCGGACCGGTGACTCCCGGCGGTGCGCCGCAGGGCAGCGGCCACGAACGGGTTGCGGGGCTTGAGGTTCTTCACGGTCAGCTTCATCGGTTTCTCCTTCGTGGCGGGTTGAACAACAGGGGCGAAAACAGGGGCAGAAAAGCAAAAGGCCCGGGTTGCAGAAGCAGCCCGGGCCTGATGGGTGTGAAGCGACGCTAAGTGTTGATTTAGCGTGCTTCCTGACTCATCAGTGCCCCGGGCGGGGCAGCTGCATGGATGCCTGCCAGGGCTTGACCCAAGCCACCTTGTGCGCCGAATGCGCAGCCTGCCGCGTCAATGCGGACTGCCGTGCGGGCGTGGTGGACAAGGCTCAGGTTCATGGCAACTCGTGTGGGGTTGATCGGCTGTGCTGAGGGGCTGGCCCTTCGGGGCAAGGTTTCATCACAGGCTTGCGCAGATGATAAACATGTCGTTATCAATGAGCAAGCTGACTTGCTCCAGATAAACCCGCAATGACGCACAAACGGACCCTTCAAATTGGGGGTGTGCCGCAGGCTGCGGCAGAGCATCACTGCTTGTGGACTACTTCTTGCGCTTGAGCGGTGCCACGCTGGCCTGGGTGCGCAGCCACAGGGCTTGCGTGTCGTCCTGCGCAGGCGCGCCGGCCTTCAGTGGCGGGTTGCGGCTTGGGGCGGGCGCAGACGGCGCCGGTACGGCGGGTGCCAGCACCTCGCCCAGCAGGTCCAGCAGGCGCGTGCGGGCGCGCTGCGGGTGGCGGCGGTAGAAGGTCAGCACCAAGCCGACGATGAAACGCTCGTCGTCATCAGCCGGCAGGTTGTCTTCTCGCGCAGGCTCGTCACGGGCCGCCGCGCCGGTACGGAAGTCGGCCGGCAGCGTGGCGCCCACGGGCGGCGGCAGGTGGGCCGTGCCGGGGCCGTGCGGCACGTCCATCCAGCCGCGCGGCTTGTGGCAAAGGTGTTCGAACTGGCGCGCCAGGCGTTCGCCGATCTGGCGGCTGCGGCTCTTGATCTGGCTCCAGTAGCTGGGCTGGATCTGGATGCGTTCCGCAAAACGCCGCTCCAGGCCGCGCAGAGTGGCGGCGTCGGCATGGCGGGCAGTCGCGCGGACGAACTCTTCGAAGAGGGCCAGCGCGTTGTCCAGGCGTACCTGGGCGAGATCCGGAGGGCTGGCTTGCATGATCTGCAATGATAAAGGTTCGTTCACCTCCCTGGGTATCGACCGGGGACTGTCCCAGGCGTAGCGTTGGTGTGTCTTCACCCGTCACCCTGTCATGCTGCTCAAGACCCTTGCCACCCTGTCATTGGCGCTGATCTGTTCGTTGACGGCTGCGGCCGAGCGCGCCGTAGAGAAGGAAGTCGTCATCAAGGCCACCCTGGACGAGGCCTGGTCGGCCTGGACCACACGCGAAGGCATCACCAGCTTCTTCGCGCCCGACGCGGTGGTGGACCCGCGTGTGGGCGGCGCTTTCCACATCCACATGGACCCGGGCGGCCAGCCCGGCATGAAGGGCGCCGACGACATGCGCTACATGGCGCTGCAGCCCAAGAAGATGATCAGCTTCGACTGGAACGCGCCACCTTCATTGCCTGAAGCTCGCCAGCAGCGCACCTTCGTCGTCGTGCGCTTCTTCCCGGTGGACGACAAGACCACACGTGTCACGCTGCACCACACGGGCTGGGGCGACGGTGGTGAATGGGACAAGAACTTCGCCTACTTCGACCGCGCCTGGGGCAACGTGCTGGGCAACCTGAAGAAGCGCTTCGACACCGGGCCGTACGACTGGACCGCCTGGCTCAAGCAGTTGGACGAGATGCGGGCGCGTCCGAAGTAGCGCCCGCTCAGGCCACGTCCTGGCCGTCTGGCGCCCGCTTGACGCCGATGAACATGGCCCGCACCAGGTTCTCGCGGTGGCGCAGGCTGGTGAAGACGACGCCCGTCAGGTGCCCGAGCACCAGCACCAGCATCAGCCAGGCCAGCGCGGCATGCAGGTCGGACAGCCACTCGTAGCCCCACAACCAGTCGGTGGTGTAGAGAAAGCCACTGAGGCTGGCGGCTGCTGCTGTCACCAACAGGGCCAGCACCATCCAGCCGCCCAGTGGGTTGTGGCCGATGTAGCGCGGCTCACCACCGGCGCGCAGCTGGCGGGCATAGGCCCACGTGGCCCGTGGGCCGCGGACAAAGCCGGCGAAGCGTGCGTAGCGCCCACCGGCAAACCCCCAGACGATGCGCACGGCCACCACGCCAGCGGCCATGTAGCCTGCGGCGTGGTGGAACTCTTCAGTCCAGCGCGTCATCCAGTGCCCGCTGCTCCAGGCCGTGACCACGCTGGCGGCCAGTAGCCAGTGCAGGCTGCGCACCAGCGCGTCCCAGACGCGGATCATTTCGCCGGAGTCTCGCCTTCCGGGTAGATGCGCTCAAAAGTCTTGGTGTGGAAGAAGGCTTCAACCTTTTCGCCCTTGCCGTTGAAGCCGTAGACCTCGTAGCAGTCGTTGTAGTTCTTGACCACACGCACCTTCCAGCCTTCGGCTTCGAGCTTGCGCTGCAGGTCCATCTGCGGCTTCTTCTCTTCCTTGGGCACGGCGGGGCAGGACACGTTGCCGTGCGCGAACGCAGCAGCGGCGCTGATTGTCAGCAGCACGGCAGTGAGGGAGCGGGCAAAGACTGGTGAGAGGTTCATGGCGATACGGGTTGGGTGGTCAGGGTGGTCAAGAGAGCGGCAGCCACAACAACTGCGGCCCGGCGTCGGCCAGGGTCTTGCAGCCGCTGAGGGCCATCGCGATTTCGAGTTCGTCACGCAGCAGGCGCAGCGCGTGGGCCACACCCAGGGCGCCGGCTGCCGCCAGCGCGTGCACATAGGGGCGGCCCAGCA